>JAYVYS010000812.1:0-3714 GCA_043784005.1 Isosphaeraceae bacterium | reverse complement strand
CTCGAAACGCGACTCCCTTATATCTCCGGCATGGGCTTTGACGTTCTCTATCTTCCCCCGATCCATCCGGTCGGCCGCGCCTACCGCAAAGGCCCGAACAATTCACTGACGCCCGGTCCCGACGACCCCGGTAGCCCGTGGGCCATCGGTTCCGCCGACGGCGGGCACAAGGCCGTCTTGTCCGAACTGGGGACCCTCGCGGATTTCGATCACCTCGTCTCGGCCGCGAAATCAGAGGGCCTTGAAATCGCACTCGACATCGCCTTTCAATGCTCGCCCGATCACCCTTACGTGCGTGAACATTCCGATTGGTTTCGCCACCGACCCGACGGCACCATCAAGTATGCCGAGAATCCGCCTAAAAAATATCAAGACATCTATCCCATCAATTTCGAATGCGACGACTGGGAAAGCCTCTACGCCGAGCTGCGCGACGTGTTTCTCTTTTGGATCGACCACGGTGTGACGATCTTTCGCGTCGACAACCCGCACACCAAACCCTTTCGCTTCTGGGAGTGGCTGATCCGCGAAGTCTGGGACAGGCGCCCCGAAACAATCTTTCTCGCCGAGGCATTCACACGTCCCAAGGTGATGAAGCAGCTCGCCAAGCTCGGATACACGCAGTCTTATAGCTATTTCACCTGGCGCAACGACAAAGCGGGGTTGACCGAATATTTTAGCGAACTTTATCAAACCGATGTCGTTGAGTATATGCGTCCGAACCTCTTCGCCAACACGCCCGACATCCTCCATGAGTATCTCCAGTACGGCGGTCGGCCGGCGTTCATGGCGCGTTTGATTCTGGCGGCGACACTCGGCGCTTCCTACGGGATCTACGGCCCTCCGTTTGAACTCTGTGTCGGCCAAGCCATCAAGCATGGGTCGGAAGAATACCTCGACTCCGAGAAGTACCAGGTCCGCCACTGGAACTTGGACAGCCCCGGCAACCTTCGCGACTTGATCACACGGGTGAACGCGATCCGACGAGAAAACCCGGCCCTTCAGGATAACCGGGGCTTACGGTTTTTTCCGACCGATAACGAAGCCATTATTTGTTACGCGAAGTCCACTGCCGATGGGATGAATCTGATCCTGGTTCTCGTTAACCTTGACCCTCATCACCTTCAGTCGGCCTGGGTTCGGTTGCCCGTTGACGAACTTGGCTTGAACGCCAAGGCGGACGGATCTTACCTTGTCCATGATTTGATTGTTGATGCGCACTATGTCTGGCATGGCGAGGCGAATTTTGTGATCCTCGATCCCCACGTTTGTCCAGCACACATCTTTCTGGTTGGTACGTAGACCAGGACCGGGGCCGAGATCGATTCTCGCTCTCCCTCGTAGTGGGTCTCTGACGTGCCCCCCTCCGCTCCAGGGAACTTTTGACCATGACGTTGCTGACGGATTTCGACGTAAATCTCATGGGAGAGGGAACACATACGCGGCTGTACGAAAGACTGGGAGCCCACCTTGGTGAGAGCGAAGGAGCGCCCGGGGCGTTCTTCGCCGTGTGGGCACCCTCGGCGCATTCCGTATCGATCATCGGCACGTTCAATGATTGGAATCCCGGCGTTGATCTTCTCGTGCGGCGGCCCGACGATTCGGGAATCTGGGAGCGATTCGTTCCCGGCGTCTTGAACGGCGATCTTTACAAGTATTCGCTCTCAACGAGCGCCGACGGACCTCGATTTGACAAGCTGGACCCTTACGGATTCGCCGCCGAGATCGCTCCACAAACCGTCTCAAAGGTCTGGGATCTCACGACATTCCCATGGGATGATGCGGATTGGCTTGCCCGACGTCGCGAGACCAATGATCCCTCCTCTCCTATCTCGATTTATGAGGTTAACCTCGGCTCCTGGATGCGGGTGCCAGAGGAAGAGAACCGTTGGCTCACCTATCGCGAGATCGCTCCGAAGCTGGCCAAGTACGCCCTCGCGATGGGCTTCACGCATATTGAGCTGATGCCGATCTTCGAGCATTCGAGCGACGGTTCCGGGGGCGATCAGACCGTCGGCTACTTCGCTCCCACCCGTCGCTTCGGCACGCCTGACGACTTCATGTTCCTGGTCGATTGCTTCCACCAAAACGGCCTGGGACTCATCCTTGACTGGACTCTCGCTCACTTCCCTCGCGACGCGCAAGGGCTGGGATTTTTCGACGGTACCCCGCTTTACGAAAACCCCGAGCCTCGCCCGGGAGAGGGAGTGGACCGGAGCCTCGATACTTATCGATTCGATTACGGCCGCCCCGAAGTCGCCTGCTTTCTCGCTTGCAACGCGCTCTTCTGGCTCGACAGGTATCACATTGATGGCCTGCGCGTGGACGGGGTCGCCTCAATGGTTTACCTCGACGACTTGCGAAAGCGCGGAGAATGGGTCCCAAACGAGTATGGTGGACGCGAGAACCTGGAGGCGATCTCATTCATTCGCCGCGTCAACGAACAGATCCACCAGCATTATCCGGGAGTTTTGACGTTCGCCGAGGAGGCCACGTCCTGGCCTCTGGTGACTCGTTCCAAGAACGTCGGAGGCCTCGGATTCGACCAGAAGTGGGACGTTGGCTGGACGCACGACACGCTCTCATATCTCTCTCATGACCCGATCGAACGCAAGAATCATCACAATTCACTGACATTTCGAGTGCTTTACGCATTTTCAGAAAACTACGTGTTACCGCTTTCTCATGATGAAATCGTAAATCTGAAGGGGTCGCTTCTCAACAAGATGCCGGGCGACTCTTGGCAGAAATTCGCGAACTTACGCTTGCTGTTCGGCTGGATGTTCACTCAACCGGGAAAGAAGCTCGTTTTCATGGGAGGAGAGTTCGGCCAATGGCGCGAGTGGACTCACGAATCGAGCCTGGACTGGCACCTGCTCGACGAACCCTTTCATGCCGGCGTGAAACGCTGGGTGCGCGACCTCAACACCACCTATCGAGGGGAACGCTCTCTTCACGAACTCGACTTCCAATCTGAGGGCTTTTCCTGGGTGGATTGCAACGACGTGGCTCAAAGCGTCGTCTGCTACCTCCGGAAGGGTCGATCAGCCAAAGATCTGTCCTTGGTCGTCTGCAATTTCACGCCGGTTCCTCGCTCCGACTACCGTGTGGGAGTGCCTGCCGCCGGACGCTGGGACGAGATCCTCAACAGTGACGCCACGCTTTACGGAGGGAGCGGACAGGGAAACACCGGGGCGGTGGATACCACGCCCATTCCCTGGCATGGATTACCGCAATCCCTGAGCCTAACTTTGCCACCGCTCGCAATGATTTTGCTCAGAAACCGATCTTGATCGACACCTTCGCTCGCCGTGAAAGCGGCGCAGTGGGATCGATTGGACGCGATTGATGTCGGCCTCGCCCCAATGACAGACAGTCAACTCGCAGAGTAATCCATCCACGCATTACTAAATGCGTAATAGCTTGATGTTTAAATTTCACTTCTTGTAGGGTTGGTTGAGGATTGACAGCGAGTCGTCTGGCTTTTAGGCTCGACAATGGTTTTGCCGGTTCTCTTCTTATGATTTCTCAGGATTAACATCTGATGAAAGAGCTACGACATTTCGTCGTTCCTGTGTTCGTCTGCGCTTTACTACTTCCAATACAGGGTTGTGGTGGAGAAGCGCCCCAGGGTCCCGCGATCAGCGACCCTTCAAAAATCAAAACGCCTGACGACTTTCTAAAAGAAGCGACAGCGAAGGACGCGCCGACAGC
>JAYVYS010000811.1:0-6735 GCA_043784005.1 Isosphaeraceae bacterium | reverse complement strand
GGACTGGAGGTCGCGAGCGGCCGGCACCTGCCCGAGTCGTGGCAGGGTAGCCTGCTGACGAACGATTTCCGAGGAAACCGGGTCGTGCGCTATGTCCTCTCCGACGACGGCGCGGGGTTCGCCTCACGCGAACAGCCCGAGTTGATCAAGACCCCGCACCTCGCCTTTCGGCCGATCGACGTCAAGATGGGACCCGACGGCGCGATTTATATCGCCGACTGGTACAACCCCATCATCCAGCACGGCGAGGTCGATTTCCGAGACCCCAGACGTGACCACACACGCGGCCGAATCTGGCGAGTAAGCGCCAAAGGGCGTCCTTTGGTCGCGCGGCCGAAGCTCGTCGGCGCGCCGGTGAAAGACCTTCTCGACGCCCTCAAAACTCCCGAAGACTGGACCCGGCAACAGGCCAAGCGCGTCTTGAAAGAGCGAGGAGCGGCGGAGGTCATACCAGCGCTCGCGACATGGGTGATGGAGCGCGACGACAAGGATGCGGATGCGGAACATCAGCGTCTTGAAGCCTTGTGGACGTATCAATCCCTTGATGTGGTCGAACCGGAATTGCTTTCGCGATTACTTCGCTCGTCCGACCCTCGGGTCCGAACGGCGGCCACTCGGGTCGTAAGCTACTGGCATCACCGGCTCTCTGATCCCCTCATTTTACTGTCGACACAGGTGCTTGATGACAATCCTCGGGTCCGGCTTGAGGCCGTGCGCGCCCTTGGCCGCATTCACTCGGCAAAGGCGGCCGAGATCGCGATGCGAGCCCTTGATCGACCTGTCGACAAGTTTCTCGATTACGCCCTATGGCTGACCGCGCGCGACCTTCAAGCCTACTGGCTGCCGGAAGTCCGCGTCGGCAAACCCAGCTTTGGCGGGAACGTGGCGCATCTGGTCTTCGCGCTTCAGGCGGTGGGCTCGACCGATGTTGTCAAGCCGTTGCTCGATGCCCTCAAGGGCGGGACGATCGCGGCGGATCAGGAAGAGAACGTGTTGACGCTGGTGGCCACTTTGGGTCAGCCGAAAGACCTTACCACGATCCTGGACATGGCGCTCTCGCAGGAAGGACTGACGGACGCCCGTCGGACCGCGCTCGTCAACGGACTGAACAAGGCGGCGATCCAGCGGAAGGCCCGCCCGGAGCGCGATCTGGACCGCATCTTGACGCTTCTCGATGCGAAAAGCGATTCGCTGGTGGTTGCGGGGGTTCGCGCGGCGGGGTCCTGGAAGCTCGAAACCGCGATCGTACGTCTCGACACCCTTGCCCGCACGAACGATCGTGCGGACATCGTGCGAAATGCGGCGGTCGCGGCCCTGGCCGATATCGGTAGCCCGAAGTCACGCGAGGCGATCAAAGGACTCTCGCTTTCGAACATTCCACGCAACTCGAGGCTCGCCGCACTCGGCGCTCTTGCGGCCATCGAACCGAAAGCCGCCGCGAGTCTCGCGGCCTCTTGGCTCGCTGAGTCGAACGAGCGAGAACTGGCGGCGGATCTCGTCTCCCGCTTTGTCAGCACAAAGGGTGGACCGGCCGCCCTCGCATCGGCGCTGGAGGGAATCAAGCTCTCTCCCGACGCCGTCAAGCTCGCGCTCCGCGCCTCGCGTGCCTCGGGCCGTGAAGATGTCGCGCTTTCCGCCGCATTGCGAAAAGCGGGAGGCCTCGGCATCGCTCCGAAACCCCTCTCGGCCGAAGAGAAGATCGCCCTTCTTTCGGAAGTCGTCTCTCATGGTGATGCGGCGCGAGGCGAAGCCATTTTCCGTCGCCAAGACTCCCAATGTCTGAAGTGCCACGCGGTTGCCGGCGCGGGGGGGCAGGTGGGCCCCAGCCTTGAAAGCATCGGAGCGAGCGCGCCAGTGGATTACTTGCTCGACGCGCTCGTCGAACCGAATAAGGCCGTGAAAGAAAATTACAACGCGATCGTGGTCGCGACGACCGACGGGCAGGTTGTGAGCGGAATCAAGGTCCGGCAATCGGACCGCGAGCTTGTGTTGCGAGACGCTGAGGACCGCGAGATCGGCATCCCGCTCGCGTCGATCGAGGAGCAAAAGCCGACCGGATCGCTGATGCCCGCCGGATTGACCGAGACCATGACCCGTGCCGAGTTGGTGGACCTCGTGCGGTTCCTCTCCGAGATGGGCAAGATCGGCCCTTATGCGTTGAGCAAGTCCCGTCTTGTACGTCGTTGGCGGGTCTTGGAGGTCAACACCGCGTCGCATACCGAGCTTCGCCGCTGGGGACTCGGCGCGGCGGCGAAGGCTGGTAATCGCTACGGCGATGGACCGGACTCTTCGGGTCTGCTCTGGTCGCCCGCCTACAGCGAGGTCTCGGGTGTGTTGCCGCTTTCCGTGCTTCCGGTAATCACCATCGGAGCCCTACCCGGCTCGGGCGCGGAGGTCGGCGCGATGGGATTCGCTCGCGCCGAGATCGAGATTTCCACGCCCGGCAAGGTTCGCCTCACACTCAACTCGCACGCGGGGCTTTCGGTCTGGGTCGACGGCAGAACGGTTGAGCCGAACGACATCCTAGACCTTAATCTTGACACAGGTATTCACGCACTGACATTTGCCGTTCGACTCACCGAACGGAAAGAGGGCCTGCGGGTCGCGGTGGAAGACATCCCAGGTTCACCCGCGAAAGCACAGGTGGTGATCGGCAAATGAGAGACGAATCCGTTCAGAAAACGTCGGATGCAAAACCCGTTCCCGGACCGATCGCATCGGAACCCGAATCACCGATGACCACCGCCTGTCCGGTTTGCGGCGGGCGACTCATCGAGATTCGGGCGAAACTCCAATGCTCACGGTGTCATACGATCTGTGAGACATGCTGCGAAGGAGGGCGGGGATGAAAACGCCCAGACGATCCATCGAGAGCGACGGGGTCTGGAGACCCTCGCCGATCGGGAAATTGGCGAAGAGGTCCGCGTTAGCGGACCCTACGCACATGGATATCTCTCAATCATCAAGATCCGAAAGCATCTCGTTGACTTCACTGTCGATTCCGCCGAACCCCAAACCGTGCCCGGCTTGCGAAAACGCTCGACTCGCGCGAGATCCCGCATCGGCAACTGGATCACTTTGTGAGCTTGGCGCGTTCGGGTCGGTCTGGCTGCGGGCGCGAAGATAAAGTTTGATGGGGACGTCGTGAAAAGGCAGTTTCTCGCGAAAAACATTGAGCAAATAGCGTTGGTACGTCGCGTCGAAAGCCGTGGGGTGGTTTACAAAGAGCACGACCGTCGGAGGCGCTGTGCCAACCTGCGTCGCGTAGTAAATCCGAGGCACTCGGTTTTCCTTGGGCGAAGGGGGATGCGCCTCGACCGCCTCACGCAAAACCCGGTTCAGCGTCCCGGTTCCCACACGCTTCTGAGACTGCTTGAACATCGACTGCGACAGGTTCAACAACGCCTTCACGTTTCGGCCCGTCTGGCCCGTGATGAAGGCCAGTGGCATGTAGCTCATGTTGCGGAAGGAGTGTTGAATGGCATTAGCGAACCGACCCATCGCCTGCTGAGACCCCTCGGGGTCGTTGGCGATCAGGTCCCACTTGTTCACGGCGAAGACGCAGGGCTTGTACTGTTTGGCAATGTAGTCGGCAAGCTGCTTGTCCAACCGAGAGATCCCCGAGGTCGGATCAAGAAACAGCAGTACGACATCGGCCCGGCGGATCGAGCGCTCAGCGCGGTGGATCGAATAAAAGTCGAGGCTGTCGCGAATCTTCGCCTTGCGACGGATGCCCGCGGTATCAATCGCGACGAACGGCAAACCATCGAGCTCGAACTGGACGTCGACCGAGTCTCGCGTGGTGCCAGGTCGCTCGGAAACGATCATCCTTTCGGCCTTGGCAAGGGTGTTGATGAACGTCGACTTCCCCGTGTTCGGGCGGCCGACCACGGCAACCTTCATCGCGGCATCCGAGGGCTTCATGTCGTCGGCCCGAGGCAGCAGCGCATCCATCAGCTTCAGCAACGCCTTCTTGTTGCGGTTCTGATCGACGGAAATGGCGATGGGTTTGCCGCGGCCGAGTTTGTAGAACTCTCCACCCCGGTTGTCGAAGGCCTCGGTATCGGCCTTGTTCATCACGAGGATGACCGGCGTGTTGACGTAACGAAGCCGCTGGGCGACTTCTTCATCGAGGGGCATCAACTCTTCGCGGATATCCACCACGAAGAGGATGAGGTCGGCCTCTGCGATCGCTGTCTCGATCTGCCGGTTGACGTGCTCGCTCAGGTCATCGCGGTCGACCATCCCCACTCCCCCGGTATCGATCAACTCAAAGAATCGGGGGTGTTCGTCTTCGCCGAGATGAGCCAGAGCGCTGACGCGGTCGCGAGTGACGCCCGCGACGTTGTCGACGATCGAGATCCTTCGTCCTGCCAACCAATTCAACAGAGACGATTTGCCGACGTTCGGTCGGCCGATAATGACCACCTTGGGAAGAGCCATTGCACAATCCGCACCTTTTCGCCAGACGCCGTGGCAAGGCCCGCGTGTCGGACACCCGCGGAAGATGAGAAAGAAAGTATGATGCCGAATGCGATGCCACGTCCGAACGTCAGGCCATTCCGGCGGAAACCCCGGAAGGTTCCAATCCTCTATTATAGGGAACTACCGTCCGTGAAACAATCGAAAGCCGCCTCAATCCGCCTTCTCGACCGGCCTTACCGGGATGCCCCCGATCGGTCGTTAGCCTTTTGTATGGAAATGGTTAACAATGATCAACGACAGCGGTTTCAAGGAGATAAGTGGACATTGTGGACCAAGTTGTCGGGATGCGAAATCCTCCAAACGAGTGTCTTATCGTGAATCCGTCCGAGGAAACGAAGAGGCGAACGACCCTGATGAGCGAGCGTCCCGTCGATCTGGGTGAGGGCCTCTCCGTGCTCGACGGTGTGGCGATCGTCGCGGGTACCGCGGTCGCGTCGGTTCATATTCGCGGTCTGATCGAGGATGAGTTATTCGGGCCGGGATGGATTGTCGTGTGGTTGACCTTCGCGTGGGTCTGCGTCACGGCGGCGGGGCCGTTCGTCTATGTGGTCCGTAGATATGTCCGCAAACCGTTGGAATATCCGAGGGTCGGCGATCAACTTTGGGGACTGCTCGGGCTCCCCTGGCTCTTGACCGCCTTCTTTCAAAACACCCCCGAGCCCGGCGAGTCCATCCAGCATACCCTCGTCGCCACGGGGCTGAGCGTGGGGTTGTTGCTCGTGTCGGCCATCGCGATCTCGGTCATTTGGACAACCTGGGTCATGGTGACACCCGAGCGTGCCACGGCGACCTTTTCAGGCCCCTGGACCAATCGGCTGGGCCTGGTTCTGGCCATCGCCTGGCCCTTGCAATGCGGGGCGGGGATGGTGGTCGTGAGTTAGGTTGGTTAAAGTTCAAGTCGACGAGAGTTCCCCGGAGCAAACGCGACGCGATGACTTCTGAACGCGGTTACCCGAGTTTCCACCTGCTCGACGCCGCGGCGCTGGTGGTGGGATATAGCGTCGCGTCGTTGCTGGTCCGAGCCTATTGGCCCCCGGGTGAAACGCCCGGCGCGTGGTCGATCCTGATCATCGGGCTGGTCTACCTCTGGTTGGGACTGGCGATGAGCGGGCCGATCGTGATCTTGATGCACAGGCCCGCGGCCTCGAACACCAAGACCGACGAGGAAACGCCGGAGCCCCGGACCTGGGCGGAGCTGGCCTGGATGATGATCGGGTTTTATTGGATCGGGCTCACGATCCTGGTTGTGCCCGTTCGCGTGCAGGGAGCCCGCTTTCTGGACAGTGCGGTCCTCGGCGTTTTCCCGGTGGTGGCCGCCCTGGCGCTTCGGGTCTTCGGGATGAACGCGGCCAAGGGAGTCGCCGGACCGGGACGCCCCTCATGGACACACCAGGCGGGAGTCGCCCTTTTGTGGTCCTGGCCATTCGCGTGGGTGGGCCTGATCGTCCTGGGGAAGACGTTGCTTTGACCCAATTTCCACTACGAAACAAGTGGGATGCCGATCGGCCAGGGCCTCCCCACGCCGCTCCTCGGACCCGAGATTTCCCAGGCATGAGATGATCGAAATCGACGGGGGTCGAGAGACCCTCGCCGATCAAGATTTACTCAGCCTTCGGCGGCGGCACCTTTATCCTTGGTCTCGTCGGGTGGTGTCCAAGCCGGTTTAAGCCCGGCCTTGGTTCGCAACTCGACCATCCAGGTCTCGAACCGCTTTCGTGAGGCCTCGGTCACCGCTTCCGCGCGATAACGCATGTAGTCGCCGTTTGGAGCGTACAGGACCGAGAACATCGCCGGGTTGCGACGATTGAGCGTGAGGACGTAGTAAGCTGTTTCCGAATTGTTCGAACCGACCTCGACGTCGCCTTCCTTCAGGTTGAAGAACGACTCCCGAAGCCTGGCACTCGCCCCCGGGATCATCAGGATCTCCGAAGGCGTCGCGGGACCGCTCTCGAAGAATTGCCCGGGCAAGGGAAGGCCCGGTTGAAGCCTGGCCACGGCATCGGTGCTGATCACCGGGCGACCGTCGACCACATCTTCCTTGATCTTGCCTCCCGCGGCCTTGACCTTTTGGGCGTATTCCTGGGCCGCCTTTTCGGCGAGGGGACGTGCCTTCTCGGTCTTCCAGGCAAGGATCACGTCCGCCTTGATCTCGTCGAGCGAAGGGACGCGAGGAGCGACATCCTTGATCTTCCTGACAAGGTAGCGATGGCCGGTCGGGTCCGTAAGTTCAAGGGGTTCGTACAGAGAGGT
>JAYVYS010000810.1:0-5233 GCA_043784005.1 Isosphaeraceae bacterium | reverse complement strand
GGTGGACATGCACCAGCCTGAGCGTTGGGGATTCGTCCAGTTTTCCGAGCTTGCTCCGGGCTCGACTCCGTTTCGCCTCGCCGACGACTTTCGCGATCGCGAGCGATTGATGCGTCTCTACCATGCTCAGAATTCATATCAAAACAAACACAAGACCTGGGCAAAGTTGACGAATGAGCTTGGATTGGCGAAAGAGACGCTCGGCGAGGGAGCCGGACAGATTCGCCTATCCTTGACGGATCATGGCTATCTCGGCGTGATCGAGCGGGAGGCCCATGGAGGTGTCCCCGCGCGACGCTTGACCATCAGGGAGGACTCCTTACTCACCCTCGAATGAGAAGTCATTCCCGGATGGAAAGCCTCCCGCGCGCCGCGGCGACGGCCATGGGACGACCAAAAGTTTCGCTGATTTGCGAGTGATGGTTGGCCCAGTGGTCGTCTTCCATATCGCCCACCCCGAATACGACGATAAGCAAACTCGAAAACGGATGCTCACCCCCCGCGAGTTGATGAGCCTCGACCGGTAGCGAATGCCGGTCGGCGTTCACGATAGCGTCGCGAAGGTCTCGGGCCTGGTTCTGGCACGATGTAAGAGGTGCGAACTCTCCTGAATCGGTGAGGCGAAGAGTGAGAACGTGTTCGAGAACCGAGAGGGCTGAGCCGCGGATCACTTCGTGAGGATCGGCCTCGGTCGGAAGGGGTTGCGAAAACTCGTGCGAGGACAATTCTGTCGGCCGCGTTTCATGAATCGGCTCGATCTGAGAGGCTTCGGGAGGTATCGCGCCGACGCTTTCGACCGAATTTGTGAAAACTTCCGTGGTTACAGACCTTGGATTCACGTCGATCGGATGCGACTCGATATCGTGCAAGACCTCCGCCGCGGATGTGATCTGCTCGGGTTGTTGAACGAAAGGGGTTGGTTCCTGTTCCGGCGAATGGACGATCGGTCGCGATGTTTCGTGCTGATAATGGTTGAGGAGGTTCGCCACGTCCTGGAGATCGGCGACTCGCTCCAGGGGCGGCACGTCGAGCCCTAGCCTATCGGCACGCCTCATCAACTCCGCCCGCAGGCGAATGAACGCCCGGTGGCATTCGCCAATCTCGAATACAAGCAAGTGACCCGGCGGAAGACCGCGAACCCGCATCTCTCGGCTGGAATGGTCCAGCGAGCCGAGCGTTGAATCAAAAAGCGAGTGTACATTAGTGAGAGTCTCGACCAAGTCCTCAAAGGGAGAGGATGAGACGGAGGCCGGAGCCATCGATTGAGCGTTCAACGGAGAAATATCCTCAGGGATTGATCGATTCGTGAACTTACCTTGGCCGCTTTTCCACTCCGAAATTCAAGTGCGACTGCACCGAATCCGTTTCGATCTGTCATCACGCCTCAGGTAAGTTGATACCGAGCGGCGTGAGCAGCGAGCGAATCTGAAGCTTGAACTCATTAGCCTTGGCGATCTGGTATTGAAACGCCTCGGCATCGGCGCGCTTCCGGGAGAGTTCGTTTTCAAGCTCGAGGCGACGACGATTCGATTCATGAACCTCTTCCGTCATCAGTCGCAGTCGTTCTTCCAAGCTCTCGATGGCCTCGACGTTTTCGTTGGGTAACAAGGCGGAATTGGCGAGGGTGACACGCAACTCTTCGGTCTCTCTCTCAGCGTTGGCTCGCAGGTTGGTCTCTTCCTTCAGTCGACGTTCGAGGTCTTCGACTCTCTCGGAAAGCGTGCCCAATTCGCCTTCCAGAGTTTCCTTCTCGGTTCGCGTCTCGGAAATTTCCAATTGGTGTCGCGATTCCGTCGTGTCCAGTTGGGATTTCAGGCTCGCATTCTGACGGGTCAATCGATCGAGGTCGGCTCGCAAGGCTTCGCTTTTCTCCTCGAATTGCCGCGTCGATTCTTCGTGATCGTTTCGGGAATCATCATGTCGCGTTTTCCAGGTTTCCGCTTTGAGACGATGAGACTCCGACAGCGTCATGACCTCGTGTTGCTTCGACTCATGCTCGGTGCGCAATGCGTCCAGTCGATGCTCCCATCCTTGGATCGCCGCGTCGAACTCCGTTCGATTTTTGCTATGTTCGTTAGTGAGACGATCCACTTCGGCTTTCGACTGTTCGAGCTCCCCAGCGAGTAGATCCGCCTCCGATCGCGCCTTATCGGCGGCGACACGCGTGGCCGCAAGCTCTTCCTCGACCGTCTCAAGTCGCGAAGTCGTCTGGCGAGAGTCAACCAACTGGGCACGAACCTGCACGGCATCGACGCGAAGAGCCTCACGTTCCCTGGTAATCGAGGTGATGTAGCGCTTGAGCCGTTCGACTTCGGCTTTGAGGTTCTGCTCGGTATCTGTCGAAGCCTTCGGTTCCCAGAGTGCCGTACCGGTCCCATGCCGGGATTCGCCGGTCGCCGCCGGGGTCGGCCCATCCTGTCTGGACGGAATCGTGAAGATACCGCCGCAATGTTTGCAGGAGCCGCGACGTCCCGCGTATTCCGCTCGAATCTTCAGTGCGGCACTGCACTTCGGACAAGCCACCCGGATTTCATCCGACATGAGAATCAAGGCTCCGAACAATATCGAGCGCGCGACCGATTCGGCGATGTCCGTGGTAATCGCCTCCAACCGGATTGCATCTTAACAGCGCGCTTAATCTTGAAATAGGAGGCCGTGATCGGTTTGGCCATCGCCGCGAGAGTGAGTTTCACGGGTCGCGAATCGACGGACCGGCTCAGGCGTCGATGAGGCGGGCGTTGACGGGCATCGGTGCTCCGACAACCTTCGAGAGAAGACTGAACAGGACGGCAGGCGCGAAAGAAATGCCCGTGGCGAGCAACGGGGCGTCGAGAAATCCCCAATAAAAATTGAAGGGGTTGCCAATGATCGCGAACGCGGCGAGATACACTCCGATCGTCAGACCGATCCGTTTTCCCGATTCGCTCCGATTACCAAAAAGGCCGAGCACGCAGGTCGGCAAGTAAATTCCTGTAGACCACAAAGGCAAGGGCATCAAAAAGATGTTGGTTTGGGCCGTCGAAAGCACGAATCGAAGACCCCCGAATCGAATCCACCCACCCGTCAAGGCGAGGTCCGCGGAGGTGAGCCGACTCTGAACCTGTTGCTGATGCCAGAACATGAATAACGCGAAGGACGAAAGCCCAAGCATCCAGCAGAGAATTTCTCGACGCCGCCGCGAGTGTATTGCGAGGCCGAGGCAAACCAAGCAGTAAGGCAGCGCCAATTCTCGATAGAATAGAGCCGCGAGCCCGGAGAGAAACCCGAGCGCTCGAAGGTCGCGCTGGTAGAGGCAGACCGAACTCGCAATCAATATTCCGGCCCAGACCTCGGTAAAGAGGTGTGTTTCTCCCCCGAAGCACCACGCCGTCGCACCGACATAGAAAATCGTTCCAAGCGCCGCGGGGAGCAAGCCGTTCACTTCGAGAACGCCGAGTGAGAACGCGACCACCGTCAGAATAACTAGAGTCGCGAGCAACGCCGGTCCGGCGCGCCAGCCGACCTCGCTCGACAGCCACCAAGCATAAACCGGTGTGCGCCAGTTGAAGACGGACCGCGTCGGATAATCGTGAACCCGCAGTTCATCGTGAGTCGCGTCGTGGAAGGCCTCACCGGCGTGGACCCGATTGATGATTTTTCGGAAGACATCAAGGTCCGATGTCGAACCCGGAGGAGCCACGAACGCCGGGTTGGGGTCCTTGGTCAAGGCGAGACTCACACAGCCAAACATCGCCAAAAGATAGACAACGAGGGCGAGCGCGGCCCCGTTCCGCGAGAGTTCGAAACGCGAGATTTCGTGCCCGGCGGCGTCGTACTCTACGCGCATTCCGAAATCCCCTTATCGATAACGCGTTCACACATCAAAAACGTGAGTGTGAGATCGCTAGTCTCGACTCGTATCCCTGGATGGCGGCGTCCAGAAAGACGTCCGAACATGCCTTGTTGAAGACGAGGTGGAGCTGATGTAATCCCTTGCTTCCAAGCACCATCGAGATCACCGAAGCGTCGATTCCATGCTGGTAGGAAAAGTCTTCGAGAAAAAGTCGGATCGCATGATTCGAGGGTAGCTCCATCGTTCCCACGAGCATGGCACCGTGGCGGCTCACGTTCACCAATTTGGCCGAGCGACCGAAGTAATCTCCATCCTCCCACCACTGGACCCAGGCACGATCAGCCGTTGGCGCGTATCGCGGTTCGGATCGTCGCTGACTGAGAGGAGAGAGAGTCTCAGACCCATCGGCGAATGCCGCCTTGGTTACCGTGTCGGTTAGGCGCAGCGTGTCGATCATTGTGGAAGGTGCCTCCGGATTCGGGACGGAACGCGTTGGCCGCGAGTCGACCGTTCAGAACCTCGCAAAACTCTTGAGGACTTTTCATCGCCAAGATCGATCCAATCAAATGTAGGTCAGGCTTTTCGAGTCATCGGGGGAACGTAACGTGATCGCCTGCGGCCTTCGCGCGAGAGCAAGTTTCGTCGATGATGGGGAACATGAGTCGTCTCCTCAAAACACTCCTGGACGGTGCGGAAAAGCCTCTGCGAACGGTTGTTGGATTAATGTCAGGTACGAGCGTTGACTCGATCGATGTGGCGATCTGTCGGATCGGTCCAGGCCCCGCTCCGGTTCGGCTGCTTCATTTCGCGGAACGTCCGTTCGACCCAGCGCTGAAATCTCGTTTAACGCGAGTCTCGGACCTGAAAGTTCGCGACATCGCGGAGCTTCACGTCCTGGTCGGAGAAGCGTTCGCGAACGCCTGTCTGGTTGTTCTCGAAGATGTCGGGCTCAATCGGGACGCTGTGGATCTGGTGGGATCGCACGGACAGACGGTCTACCATCACAGCTCCATCCCTGGTGCCCTCCGTGCCACGTTTCAGCTTGGCGACGGAGACGTGATTGCCGAGCAGTTGGGACTGCCGGTCATTTCCGACTTTCGCGCCAGAGACATTGCCTCGGGAGGAGAAGGTGCCCCGATTTCCCCACGCGCCGACCTCGTGCTTTACGGTGCCTCAACCTTCGGAAGTCGTCGCGCCATATTGAACCTGGGAGGGATCGCCAATGTCACGGTGCTCGACTCCGATCCGTCCCTGATCTTCGGATTCGACACCGGCCCTGCCAACGCGCTTTTAGACCGTGCCGCGAGGCGTTTAACCGCCGGACAATGGAATTACGACCGGGACGGACTAATCGCTCGCGAGGGGATAGTGAACGAGGCTCTCCTGTCGGATTGGCTCAGG
>JAYVYS010000809.1:0-2187 GCA_043784005.1 Isosphaeraceae bacterium | reverse complement strand
CTAGCCATCCTGATAGTGTATGCACAGGTGTGCTTTGCCACTGCGCTTGACCGTTAGCGATATTGGTTCGAAGTGCATCTCGGTGGGAGCGCCACCGTTGGAAGTCCGGCGATGTGGAGCACGTCCTCGGGAAGGAGCGTGTCGGCTCCCTTGTCGATCGAGTAGTAGAGCCGGCCGTCTCGTTTGCGACGTTTAGGCTCGGTGGTACCGGGCTCAAGGCTGTGGAAAGAGGTCGGATCTCCGCTTCCGTCGCGAACGATCTCCTTGTAGCCGTTTCCCCACCCGAAGAGATGACCGTACCAACTGGTACGGGCTCGCATCGGGGTCGTTTCGCCGTCCGGAGTGTGCTTGAGGAGGTCATAGCTGGAATGGTCGGTGACTTCGTCGCGGCCTCCGCTTTTGCGTTCGCGGTAGAGCGGAACCGGCAAGAAGGAAAGGTCGGTGGCCAGAACGTTTTGACAGGCGAACGCGGCGACAAGTGTCAGCGCCGATTTCTCAGTGACCACGACTCCCGAAGAATTCGCCGCGGCGATCAGGTTGCCGTCGAACCCCCTGGCCGACGACGTGAGAAGGTCGGGGGCCTTGTATTTGCGGAGTTCGGGGCTGCATCTCATACGACTCGGACACCTCGGGCTTCGTAGACTGAGGGGGCATCGGCGGCGGCCATGGTGGCGGCGGTGGCGTTGACGGCGGCCGCGGCCCCGTCGATCTTCTGGCGGGACTTCTTCTTGTCGAGCTTGACGTTTTCCTGGGCATCCATCACGGCGATCGCGTTGCCCATGCACCATCGCATCACGGGGTTTCCGTCGTGCTCGATCAACCCCGCGTCGATCAACCGTTTGTACTCTTTGGTGGGGGCGGATAGGGACTTGAAACCCTGCGTGAGGAAGTCGATCGGGATGCCGTCCTGGTCGCGCAATTCGAGGGCGAGTTTCTGAGCATTCCAGGCGTCACAAAGGATCTTTTGGAGGTCCACTTCGTGGGCGAGTTCCACGATTTCCTGACGGATGAAGCTGTAATCGATCACATTTCCGGGAGTGGGGATCAGATACCCTTTATCGGCCCATAGGCGGTAGGGCATCCGCGTTTTGCGCTCGAGGTCGAGAAGGTTGTCTTCCGGGCACCAAAAACGGGTCAAGAGTCGGTACGCATCTCGGGACTTCCGGCCCATGAACGCGAGTGCTGCGAGGTCGCTGGTAGAGGCGAGGTCGAGTCCGCCGTAACAATGTAGACCTGATAGATCGGCGGCGGTGAAAGACCGTTGAGAACTCAACGTCAGGCGGCTTTCTCGGACGTGCATTCGTCCCAACGTGTCATATCGAAATACTTGGCTTCGTCGCGAGAGATGATGTTGAGCCTGAGTCGCTTGAAGTTGTTCAACTTGATCGGAACCTCTTTGGCCTCGTCAAGCTCGCGTTTGAAGTCTTCGAAGCTGATCGTCTCTCCGAGAGAGGGGTTGGCTTTGATCCATGTTTTGGGATCGTCGAGATCGTCGGTGGGAAGGGCTCGGTAGACGGCTCCGAGGAAGGTGGTGTCGGGGATCGCGCCCTGGTTCACCTTCTCGGCGTAGTCGCGTTCCTCATGCCAGACGCCGGTGTCGTCTTCGCCCGCGGTCGTGATGCTGATCCGGAGCGGCTGCTCTCTTGACGCACCCGCGTATTCGAAAACATCCCAGAGTTCGCGGTTGGGCTGCCGATGGAGCTCGTCGAAGATCGTCGCGGAAGTGTTGAGGCCGTCTTTGTTGGGGGCGTCGGCCGAATTCGCGATGATGACGCCGTTGTTGCCGTCACTGACGAGTCGGGCCTTGTGGTCGATCGCCCGGATTCGTTTCTTCAGCTCGGGGGACGCGGCTACCATTCGCTTGGATTCGTCGAAGATGATGCGGGCCTGGGATCTGTCACAAGCATTCAAGTAGATTTCCGGAGCGCCTTCGCCGTCGGCGAGTAACAGGTAGAGGTTCAGAGCGGCGATGAGGGTGGACTTCCCATTCTTCTTGGCCACCTCGACATAGACGCGCCGGAACCTTCGCTTTCCGTCGGCTCGCTTCCACCCGAACAACCTCATCAAGAGGTCGCGTTGCCAGGCGAGCAGGCTTCGATGTCAAGCTGCTTCCTGCTGGGTGTGCTGGTTCCACGCAATGGCCTCGTCGTAGGGCGTGTGCGTTTTGAGGCAGCCGTGCAGGATGCC
>JAYVYS010000808.1:0-3790 GCA_043784005.1 Isosphaeraceae bacterium | reverse complement strand
GCCAGCATCGACCGCCCCGTGCGGTTCGTTGTTTATGCCGACTTCTTCGAGCGGCCGATTCTGGGCCGATTTCTCCGTGCGATGAGGGCGATTCCGATTTCGGGGAGCGGCGGGCCGAAGCAGATCCTTCGCGCCTTTCGTGAGGCGGGTCAGGTCCTCGACGATGGTCATCTCGTCTGCATCTTTCCCGAAGGACAGATCACCCGGACCGGCGCGACCCAGCCCTTTCAGCGCGGGATGCAGCGGATTCTCAAAGGGCGGTCGGTGCCGATCATCCCGGTTCACCTCGACCGCGCCACCGCGAGCATCTTCAGCCCTGTCCATGCCAGCCCCCTGCCCCAGCGAATCCCGCTTCCCGTGACGGTCTCGTTCGGAACGCCCGTGCCTCCCGAAACGCCCCTTCAGACCGTCCGGCAATTGATCGTGGGTCTCGATCAGGAAGCGTGGGCGTATCGCAAGGCCGATCGCCGACCGCTCCATCATGGGTTCATCCATCGAGCGCGAAGGCACCCCATCCGGTTGACCTTCGCCGACCTGCAACGTCCTCGGATTTCCGGTATCGGAGCGTTGGCGGGAGCCCTGGCGCTGGCCCGCGCGCTTCGGCCTCACTGGCACGATCAGCCGCGCGTCGGCATTTTGCTTCCCGCGAGCGTCGCGTCGGCCTTGGTGAATCTGGCCGCGTCGATCGCCGGACGTACCACCGTGAACCTCAATTTCACGGCGGGTCGCGCCGGGATGGAATCGGCCGCGCGACAGGCGGGGCTTCGCACGGTCGTCACCAGCCGGGCGTTTCTCGAAAAGGCGAAGCTCGAACTCCTCGAAGGAATCGAGCCGATCTGGCTGGAAGATATCGCCTCGGGAATCACGCGAGGCGGCCGGCTCAAGGCCCTGGCTCTGGCCTGGCTCGCGCCGATCCGGTCTCTGGAGAAGGCCGCCGGGGCCACGCGAACGCCTTCGGTCGATGACGCGGCGACCATCATCTTCAGCAGTGGCAGCACGGGAGAGCCGAAGGGGGTCGTTCTCACTCACTTCAATATCGACTCGAATGTCGAAGCGATCACGCAGATCTTTCGCGTGCTGCCGACCGATCGCTTTCTCGGCATATTACCCTTATTTCATTCGTTCGGCTACACCTCGCTCTGGCTCGCGTGCAACTCGGGAATGGGGACCATCTTTCACGCCAACCCGCTCGACGCCGCGACGATCGGCGTATTGGTCGAGCGCTATCGGGCGACGATCCTGCTGGCGACACCCACGTTCCTCCAGCTCTACCAGAAGCGCTGCGCCCCGGCGCAGTTCGGCTCGTTGCGGCTGGTGATCGCGGGGGCCGAGAAGCTGTCGACGGGAATCGCGGAAGGCTTCGAGGACCGCTTTGGCATCCGCCCGCTGGAAGGGTATGGGATGACGGAATGCGCGCCGGTCGTCGCCGTCAGCGCGCCCGACTACCGGGCCCCCGGCTTCTTTCAGCCCGGCTCGCGTCGAGGATACGTGGGGCAGCCCCTTCCGGGAGTCTCCGTGCGGGTCGTCCATCCCCAGACCTTCGAGGCCGTGGAGGCGGGCAACGAGGGGATGCTGCTCGTCAAAGGGCCAAACATCATGCAAGGATATCTTGGTCGCGACGACCTGACCGCCGCCGCCATGCGCGACGGCTGGTACATCACCGGCGACATCGGCCTGTTGAACGAGGACGGCTTCCTCAAGATCACCGGAAGACTCTCGCGGTTTTCAAAGATCGGCGGCGAGATGGTGCCTCACGGCAGGGTCGAAGACGCCCTGCACGAGGCGATCGGCTCCGAGGCGCAGGTCTTCGCCGTGACGGCCGTCGGCGACCCTCGCAAAGGGGAAAGGCTCGCCGTTTTGACCACCTTGGACGACGCGCACATCCGGGAAGCGATCGCGAATGTCGGCAAGGCGGGCCTGCCCAACCTCTTCATCCCGCGCCGCGATGATTTCATCAAGGTGGAGGCCATCCCCATGCTGGGGACAGGCAAGTTGGATCTTCGCGCGATTAAGCGTGTCGCGGAAGAGGCGATTGCCGTTTCGTAATTTTTGTCAGGAAGACAAATTCATCCGCAGATGACGCAGATCGACACGCCGGATCGGCGAGGGTCTCCAGACCCCGTCGCTCTTGGACATAAGTCAAGCTGTGAAAACTGTTTCGAGCACGACCGGGTCTGGAGACCCTCGCCGATCGTGGACTCGACACGCCCTACAATGGAAAGGCGATCCTCGCCTTCTGTCGGTTGTTGTTTATGAAACACGAGCCTGATTCCCGGACCGCCTTCGCATCCTCACCCCCAAGGCCAGCAGTAAACCTCCCGTGGCCAGCATGCTCATCGTGGCCGGCTCGGGCACCGCGGCGCTCTGGATCGCGGCGACTTCCTGGTTCCAGTAAGACGGCAACTGGCTGTACGGATTGGGTAATGTTCTCTCTGTCACGTAAACATAGTTGACGCTACGCAGCGCCGCCAGATTGAGGTCCGCCATCATCCCGGCTGTCGAGCTTTCATTGAACAGGATATTCGCGAAGTGGTCGGGTGTGAAACCGTTGACCCAAGCCGGCGGCGGAAATCCAGCATATAATGATGCCTAATTTTCGTAGGTCACCAGCGTATCGGCCCCTTGCGTGGCGGGTGCCAGATATTCGGGGACCGTGCTGGTGCCGGGGTTGCCAACGACGCGATACGAGGCATTCAATCATTTGATGAACGTATATAATGTGTGGTAATATGTAAGATTGTTTGCGGCATTCGTATTTGTCATCTCGTCGAGAAAGAAGCCGTTGATCAGGCTTCCATACTGGGTGATGTAGGTCGAAATGTTGCCCTCGACCGTTGCCAGAGCGTTCCCGGTATAGCCCGTCGCCACGTAGGCGACGACTTTACCTCCGGCAGTCTCCAGGTTTGTCATGGCGGCGACATAATTCGGGTCGGCGGGGCCTGGCAACGGCCCGCTATTGGGATTGAGGATCGCCGTGACACCGATCTGTTGCGCCGCGGTGGTCATTTGCGCCCAGCCATCGCCGACACCACCGGCACCGCCCGTCCCCGGATAGAAATAGGCCGGAACGAGCGTTTCCAGCTTGCCGGCCTCTACCAAAGTCGGCGAACCAAAGAGCGCGATCCCGGCAAAGAAGAGCGTAAAAGCAAGTGAGCATTGCTTTCTAATTCTCATAACATTGCCTTTTATATCGACTTGTACTCGCGTCGTGGCGAGAGGACGCGCTTCTCCTCGGCCAGTCCGTTCTATCAGAGTTTGCCTGACAAGCAAGCACGTGTTGGCAAAGAGCGACAGATTTCCGAGGGCGACGGGATCAGAGACCCGCGCCGATCGTGACTTCATCCGGCATAGATCGGCAGCCGGTCGGGCGGGATTTCGCGTAGGGGCAGGCCCGCGCGGTCTTTGGCCGAAAGGGTGGGGGTCACGTGGGGCCATTCGATGCCGATCTCCGGGTCATTCCAGAGCACGGTCAGCTCATCCTGGGGGGCGTAGTAGGTGCTGCATTTGTAGGCGAAAAGGGCGGTTTCACCGGTGACCGCGAACCCGTGGGCGAACCCTTCGGGAATGTAGAGCTGGCGGCGGTTCTCGGCCGAGAGGATTTCTCCCACCCACTGGCCAAACGTCGGCGAGCCCACCCGGACATCCACCGCGACGTCGAAAACCTCGCCGATCAACACCGAGACCAGCTTGGCCTGCGAGGTTGGCACCTGAAGGTGCAGTCCTCGCAATACCCCGTTGGCCGAGTACGAAAGGTTATCCTGGACAAACGCGGAAGGAAGCCCGGCCTCAG
>JAYVYS010000807.1:0-9406 GCA_043784005.1 Isosphaeraceae bacterium | reverse complement strand
CATTCGACGATGGTGAGCCTCGAAGACACGACCCAACCTACAAACATGGATTCAAGCGATGAGATGGCCTCGCTGGCGGCTAACGATTCGGTCTGTGATGCTCGCCGTGGCGATGGAGGGCGTCGTGTTTGCGGGCGTGTCGCTTAGACTTCGGCAACGCCAGTACCAGGCACGCGCCGCCGTCCACGCCGCGCTGGCGGCCGAACAGCGGCTCGGTGGAAGTGGGCGGAATACCTTACGAGCGACGGGCACGTCGCAAGCGGTGAGGAAGTGAAGGCGCGGGTGGCCGCTGTTTATCATGCCCGTCTAAAAATGATGTACGACAAAGCCGCGACAAGACCCTGGACGATCGTCCCGAGCACAGTGGAATAGCGTCCCGTCGGCGCATGATTTTGCCTGTGAGGAAACAGTCCGCAAGTCACGGACCCTACAAACCTAATCGATCGGGGTCGCATCAGTGGAAGGTCTGGAAAGCGCCGGCTTCTTTCGTGGCCGCGAATTTTCGCGTTTGCTCGTCCTGCTCGCGATCACGATCGTCGGCTGGGGGGTGCTTTATTATTACGCGACACGGACGACGGAAGCGCCCGAGCCCGCGTTTGTGACTTCGGGGAAGCCACCTGAAATCATCCCCGACAAATCTGATGAATTTGAGACCGTGACGGACAAGACGGTCGTCGGATTTCGCGACATGGCCGCCTATGTGAAGTTGCTTGACCGCGCCCGGGCCACCTCTCCCGCCGGTTTGAAGAACGAAGCGCGACGTGATGTCTTTTACTCGCATCTCTGGGATTTTCCGAAAGAGTTTCGGGGCGTACCGGTCCACATCTCGGGGACAGCGCTTCAGTCGCTCTACTACCCGTCGGAAAGCAGCAAGTCGGGCTGGATCTATGAAATCTGGATCTCCGAGCCCGAACTGAGGAAGAACCCCTTTGTTTGCGTCGGCGAAGAGGTTCCAAAAGGCTTTCCCATCGGTCGCAACTTATCGGAACAGGTGACATTCGACGGATATTTCCTTAAACTCATGCGATACGAGGCGGGAGATGTTCCTCGGGCCGCGCCGATGCTGATCGGTCGGATGTCCTGGAAGCCTCACGCGGACAACGCGGGGGACGCGGCGAACCGAACGACCTACTGGCTCGTCGGCGGACTTGCGCTCATGTTCGTGTTCTCCCTCGCTCGCTGGGGTCTCGCACTCAGGCGCTCTTTCCTTCCGAAAAAAGCCTCCCGCCCGTTCGCGCGTCCGAACGACGAAATCGCACCCGACGAACTCGCGGCATTTCTTGGCGAAAGTAACGTGCAACCCGAGCGCCCTGACGCACCTTGAAGGGGATCGAAGGATGCACCGCGAGTATCATCCAGCCGACATGGACCGTCTGCGCAAGGGTGCGTTCGGCACGCCTCACGTCCACGACCACTCGCATGAGCATGGTCACGAGCATGAGCACGGATCGGAAAATCGTCGCGGCCTGTACGTCCTTACGGCTTTGATGGGGGCCCTTCTCGGGGCCGAACTTCTTTTCGGCGGGCTCGGCTGGGAGAACTATCGAGCGCCCGGGGGCGTGAGCCTGGCCTTTGTCGCCGCATTGATCGGCGGATCTCGCATCGTTTATGGGGCGCTTGAAGCCCTTTTGCAACGGAGCATCGGGGCTGATGTCGCCCTCGCTCAGGCGTGCCTCGCCGCGCTCATCATCGGCGAACCCTTTGTCGCGGCCGAGGTCGTCTTCATCGCGCTTGTGGGCGAGGTTCTTGAAGCGATCACCTTCGACCGGACCCAGAAAGCCATCCATCGCTTGCTCGACCAGACCCCTCGAACCGCCCGCGTACGTCGAGATGGTCAAGAGGTAGAGGTCCCCGCGGGAGACGTGGGGGTCGGCGACCTTGTCATCGTCCGCACGGGTGAAAAAATCCCCGTCGACGGGCCGGTGGTCCTCGGGAGGTCGACTGTGGATCAGTCGGCGCTCACCGGCGAATCGATCCCGGTCGACAAGGGCGTTGGCGAGCGTGTTTTCACAGGGACGTTGAACCAGTTCGGTACGATCGAGGTTCGCGCCGAGCGGGTCGGGCACGAGACGACCTTCGGTGTGGTCTTGAAACTCGTCGCCGAGGCCTCCAAGCGTAAGGCTCCCCTTGAGCGAATCGCCGACCGACTCGCACGCTATTTCCTGCCGGTCGTCGAGACCGTCGCGGGGTTGACGTTGCTTGCGGGTTATCTGCTGGGATGGCCCGACGTCTGGCTGCGGACGGTGGCCGTGCTCGTGGTGGCGTGCCCTTGCGCCCTGATCCTGGCGACCCCCGCCGCCGTCCTCGCCAGCATGGCGTGGCTCGCCCGTCATGGCGTCTTGATCAAGGGGGGCGCGGCCCTTGAGAGGCTCGCGCAATGCGACACTTTCGCGTTCGATAAGACCGGCACGTTGACATTCGGCAAACCTGAAATCGCGAGCATCGCGCCCGTCGATGGCGTCAGCGAGATCACACTGCTACGTCTCGCCGCCACGGCCGAGTCGTCCGGGACGCACCCGCTTGCTCGGGCGGTCGTCCTTGAAGCGGGCAGGCGAGGTTTGACTCCCTGGACCACGACCGAGGCCATCGCCCTTCCCGGCGCGGGTGTTTCCGCGAGGTTCCACGACGACGGACGTGAACGGACCGTTCTTGTGGGCAACAAACGACTCCTTGAAGAACGCGGCGTCGCGCTCAACCCGGAAATCGAGAGCGGTCTCGCGGCAATCGACGCGCGTGGCGAAACGCCGCTGATCGTGGTGGATGACGGCCGCCTCGTTGGCCTGATCGGAGCCAGAGATACGGTCCGCCCCGAGGCTCACGACGTCATTCACGACCTGAAGCATCTTGGATTCAAAACAATCGCGATCCTCACGGGAGATCGTGCCGCCGCCGCGGCCCTGGTGGCGAAAAAGGTCCACGTCAAGACGGTCGAGGCCGAATTGCTACCGGCGGACAAAGCCCTCTGGATCGAGGCGGCGCAGTCCGAAGGTCGAAAAGTCGCGATGGTCGGCGACGGCATCAACGACGCCCCCGCGCTCGCCTCGGCTCACGTCGGGATCGCGCTTGGAGGAATCGGGGCCGACCTCGCGGCGGAGGCTGGCGATCTGATCATTCTGGGCGAACCGCTTCAGGTCTTGCCCGAACTGGTCCAGCTTTCGAGAGCCACGGTGCGCGTCATCCGCCAGAATATCTTGATCTTCGCATTCGGACTGAACGCCCTGGCGATGGGTTCGGCGGCGTTTGGAATCCTCGGACCTGTCGCGGCGGCGGTGCTTCATCAGATCGGGTCGTTGCTGGTATTGCTGAACGCCATGAGATTGCTGGCGTTCGGGGATTGGCACAATCAACCCCCGCTCCGGCAGATTTATGCCGTGGGCTCCTGGTTCCGGCGGCTCGACGACCACGTTGATCCGAGTTACATCGTCGGGCAGCTAGCGATGCGCTGGAGGGGGCTCGCACGGTTGCTTGGAGCCATCAGCGTTTTGGCTTACATCAGCTCGGGATGGACCACGATTCGGACGGGAGAGGTCGCGTTGGTCCAACACTTCGGTCGATTTCAGGAGTCGATCGGTCCGGGTCTTCATTTCGGTCTGCCCACGCCCTTTGAGCGAATCGTTCGAGTCCGGCCTTCGGAGCTAAAAAGCCTCGAGATCGGCTTTCGTACCGCCGATTCTCGACCGGGGTCCGCCATGATCTGGGAGTCTCGCCACGATCGCGGTGTGAGCGCACGGGCCGAGGATGAATCGCTCTTGATCACCGGGGACGGCCGGCTCGTCGAACTCGCGGCGACCGCGCAGTATCGTCTGGCCACGAACGACGAGAAAGCGCTTCGCGCCTACGCTTACGGCATTTTTGAGCCTGTTGCCGCCCTTCGCCCGCTGGCGGAGTCGGCGTTGCGTGCGGTCGTGGCCCGGCGTCCGTTGGACAGCCTGCTGGCGAAGGGACGTCGGGAGGCCGAGACGGCGGCCAAGGAATCGCTTCAAAATCGCGTCGATTCCTACGGGCTCGGGCTTGTGGTCACGGGCTTCGAATTTCAAGACCTCCACCCGCCAGTGCCGGTGGTTGACGCCTATCGCGACGTCTCACGCGCGGAGAGCGATCGTCAGCGTCGGCGTAACGAGGCCACGGCTTATCGCGACGAAGCGATCGCCTCGGCGAAGGGGCAAGCCGCCGTCACCGTCAACCGTGCCGAAGGCGAACGCGCGACCCGAGTCGGCCGCGCGACCGGTGAAAGCCAATCCTTCCTGGATCTGGTGGCCGCGCGTGCGGAGGCGCCTTCGCTGACGGATCAACGGATCTACGCCGATGCGATCCGAGACCTGCTCGTCGGAAAGCGAAAGCTGATTCTCGATCACGTCAAATCCCGGCCCAGGCAACTGATCCTGTCGGATACTCCGATCCCCCCCGCGGCGTTGATCGGGCCTCCACGTTCTAGCTCGGAAGTTGATCGACCATGAAGATACGCCGGAACCTGTTGTTGGCTTTCTCTGTTTCGTTCACGATTTTCTTAATTTTGCGATCGATCGTGATCGTTGACGAAACTCAAGACGTTTTGGTCACGGATTTCGGCCGGATTGTCGCGGTCTACGGTGATGAACCAGGAGAGGCCGGGCTCCATGTCAAACGTCCCTGGCAGTCTGTGATTGAAGTCGATCGTCGCTTGCAAGTCTTCGATCCTCCGCCTCGCGAGGTCATCACGGGAGACAAACGAAACCTCGAAGTCGCCTCCTACGTCGTCTGGCGCGTGGAAGATCCCTCACGATTCGTTCGGTCGGCCGGAACGCTCGACGCGGCCCAGGCCCGGATCAACGAGCGCGTCTCCGCCGCCTTGAGCGATGCCATCGGTAAACGCGACTTGACCGCTCTCGCCGCCGTCGACCCCAAGGTCTGGGGGCTCGATCAGCTCACGGCCGAAGTCGTCGAGGCCGTCGCACCGGGTGCCGCGAGCGAGCTTGGTGTGGCCATCGTCGACGTTAGGCTGAGACGTTTCAATCATCCGGTCGAGGTCCGACCCGCCGTCTTTGATTTGATCCGAAGCGAACGAAAGCAAGTGGCCGCGGCGCTCCGTGCGGAAGGCGAAGCCCAATATCAAACCCTGACAAGCCAGGCCGACCGTCAGCGCGACGCCATTCTCGCCAAAGCGGATGCCGAGGCTGAACAGATTCGAGGGCAAGGTGATGCCGAATCCACCCGCCTCTATAACGCGGCCCACGCGCGCGACCCCAAATTCGCCGAGTTCCTCCGCAGTCTGGAAACGTACCGCGCGCTTCTCGATGAAAAATCCACGATCGTCCTCTCCTCAGCGAGCCCGCTCCTGAAACTTTTGATCCAAGGTCCCTCGGACGAACTCATCACGCCCCCCGCGTCAAATTCCGCTCCGGTCGTTGCGAATCCGGAGCGAAAGCCGTGAGTATCCGTCGATGGTTAATCCTCGCTCTGGGAGTCTGCGTTCTCGCTTATCTCGCGACCGGCTGGACCAACGTGGAACCCGGCGAGGTGGGCGTGGTTTGCCGACTTGGCAGGGTGGTGACTCCTATCTGGGGTCCTGGCCCTCACCTGGGCTGGCCGTACGGGTTCGATCGCATCGAGCGCGTGCGGCTCGACGAGGTGAAACGGCTCGACGTGGGATTGGCGGAGAACCCGAATCTCGATTCCGAACCCGGAGCCGGCGAGTTTTTAACCGGGGACCTCAATCTTCTCCGAGCCAAAGCCACCCTTCAGTATCGCGTGGCGGACCCGATCGCTTTCCTGACTCACACAAATGATGTTCAACCCCTCCTGAAGCGATTGGCCGAAGCGAGTCTCGGGCGGGCCTTGGCCGGGTCCGGGATCGATGCGAGTCTCGGCGAGGGCCGATCTTCGGTCGCCATCGTCGCTTCCCGCGAACTGGAAGCGACGGCGAAGCGCTATGGGCTGGGCATCTCCGTCTTGAGTGTAAGCCTGACGGACGCGAGGCCTCCTCTGGAAGTGGCTCCGGCGTTCGCCGAGGCACAGTCCGCCCGCTCCGAACACGATCGCCGGGTGAATGAAGCGAAATCTTACGCCGCGACGACCTTGACCAAAGCCGAAGCCGCCGCCGGCGCGAAACGTGAAAGTGCCCACGCCAGGTCGGAACGGGGGGTCGCCATCGCGCGGAGCAAGGCGGCTCGGTTCCTCACCCTCCTGGCGGAAGTCGAGAAATCTAGGAGTATGACCATCCGTCGACTCTATCTCGACGCCCTCAAGGAAATGCTCCCGAGAGTCCACCGGAAGCTCGTGTTAACGCCCGAAGAGCCAGTGGATCTGAGCATTCTCGGCGATCGTTAAGTTTGATTCCCCGCTTCAATGGCGTCGAGATCGCACCAGGGACCCCGGCTCCGAAACGTCGGGGCGGGAAGCTTTGCCGAGACCGCGATCGCCTCATTTCTTTGTAGTTCATCCTTCCGAATTCCCTCCCCCCGAAAGATCTTGAGACCCCGACTCCTTGCCAGGATTTCCCGACGCGATCGCCCCTCGGGAGCGTCAGGCCAGGGGCCTTCTCGCTCTCGGAATTGAAAGAAAACGGGCAAAACTTGCGTGATGTAATTCCAGTAATCGGGATTGTCGGTCTGGATCACGAAGAGCCCGCCGGGCAAGAGGGCGCGGTGGACGTCCGCTAAAAAACGCGGCGTCACCAGCCTGAGATGCGCCAATCGCGGGTCGTGGTACGGTTGGGGATGATAGAGATGGATTTCGGAGACACTCGACTCGGCGAGATAAGAGCCGACGAACGTCTGAGCGTCCTTGACAATGAAACGTGTGTTCACAAGTCCACGCTGATTGCCGCGACGGGTCGCGTAACGGATGACCACGGGTAGGACGTCGACCGCCACGTGGTCCAAATCTCGACGCGCGAGTGCGCTTGCGAGCGTGTAACGCGCATTGCCGCAGCCCAGTTCGACAACGAGCGGTGCCGTTCGTCCGAAGATCGTCGGCCAGTCGAGAGCGCCCGGCGAAGGTAATCGCTTGATGGCGGTCTTCGCCCATTCGGCTTCGGGAAGGATGGTCCCGGGAATGGGCACGCCAAATTCCGTTTCAATCTCGCCGGGGCTTGCCATGAAAAGATCGGCCTTCGACAATGTTTCGATAGGGGACGCGATATGCGGACCTCGCCGCCAGTCTTCAAAGCGACGAACCTCGAGCCCCGTCGTGTCCCAATATCTCCATGGCCGCGTTGCGCCCATTGACCCCGATCACGCTCCCTCCCGGATGCGTGCAGGCCCCACAAAGAAACACACCGGGCATCGGGGTGCGAGGCGACAGTCGGCGGTCCCACATGAACTCGGGAAGACACTCGCCTTGAAAAATATGGCCCCCGCTCAGCCCCACCTCGCGCTCGATATCCGGAGGTCCAAGCACCTGGGCATCAATGACCGCGTCCGGGATATTTTCACAAAACCGTCCGATCGATGCGAACGCCAACGCCTTCACCTCCGCGCGTCTTGAATCCCAATCGCCTTCCGCGAAGCTGTACGGGACATATTGGGCGAACACACTCATCGTATGCAACCCCTCCGGGACAACACTCCGGTCGTGGGCACTCTGAAAATAAAGCTCCGTCCAGAGTCGTTCGGGAAGTCCGCCTCCGCGCGATGCCGCGAATCCCTCCCGCCATTGTGACTTCGTGAGAGGCGTGTTGATCTGGCCAAAATGATGAGCCTCAAGAGTTCCCGGTCGCGCGCGAAAGCTTGGTAACTCGCGAAGAGCGACATTGAGTTTCAACGTGCAACCGATCCGGGGAACCCGTTCAACCTGGTCCCGCCAACCTGGATCAACCTCGCCACCCAAAAGCCCGGCGGTGACCTTCGGGTCGGCATTGGAGACGACGCAACGGGTATCGATGCGTTCGCCCGAAGCGAGTTCAACGCCTTGGCCGGGAATGATCCGAGCCACCGGAACACCCGTCGCGACAACCGCGCCAAACTCCTTCGCGGCGTCGCAAAGCAGGAACGACACCATGCCCATCCCGCCCTCAACATATCCCCACATGCCGGGCATTCCGCCCAGTCTTCCGGACGCGTGATGGAAGTGAATCGAGGCCGTTCCGGGATCAAAGGGGCTGGCGTTCGTGCCGATTACCCCCTGGCCGAGATAGGCCGCCTGCAAGCGTTCATCGCGGAAGAACGTCTCCACAAGCTCAACCATCGACCATTCGAAGAGTAGCTTTCTGGCCGATTCATCCCCCACAAGCCTCTTCTCGATGGCTTCGCGCGTGGGGGCGCGGCCAAGCCAGAGGTCATCATCCCCATCAGGCCGGATCGCATCGCGGAGGCGGCGTTTCAGATCACCGAAGGCCCGAAATCCCTTCAGATCATCGGGGAATCGCGTTCGAATCTCCGCCTCGCAACGTTCGTCATCGTCCCAGAGCTGGACGCTCGAACCATCCTCAAAAGGCACGAAAAGGCCAGCGGTCGAGGGAGTCCATCGAAAACCTCGGCGGGGCAACTCAAGTTCGGCAATCACTTTCGAGTGCAGCAGGCCCACGAGATAGGCGCAAGGCGAAACTCGAAAACCAGGCCAAACCTCCTTGAGAGTACACGCCCCGCCGACGCGATCGCGCGCTTCGAGCACGAGGACCGACCACCCGGCTCTCGCAAGATAAGCCGCGCAAGAAAGGCCGTTGTGCCCCGCGCCGACGATCACGGCATCCCAATGCTTCTTCGCGAGATCCGCGACCGGTGCCGGAAGCCCGACCTGGCCGAGGACATCCGCCGTGAGAAAGTGGCTGATTTGACACCTATTCCAGAAACGTTCCGATCCGGAATCGCATCCTCGCGAGCGTAGGACCGTTTCCGTCGGCGACCCATTGGCTGACAGTCTAAATCGCTCCACCCAAGAGGGAAAGGGGCCGTGGTGCGGGCACAGGAGGCTTGCAAAGTCCGACATAATCCCTTCTCCCACCGGGAGACGGTGCCGCGAAGCGGCGGATGAGGGTCCTTTTTGCATTGAGCGAAGCCGGTAGACCCTCATCCGGCCTTCGGCCACCTTCTCCCAGGGTGGGAAAAGGACGGACTTTGCAATCCTCCTGGGTGCGGGAATTCCTGCCTGCTTGACCGAATTTGGACCCTGCACGCAGGAATGCCTGCACCACCGGATCGCCGCCGACCTTCCTTGGTATTGAGACGTTATTCAGGATCCGGTCGGGATTAAGATCTCGATTTCGCGGAACCTCATGAGGGGTGGCTGGGGTTGAGCCTAGGCGAACTCCCAGAGCCCAAACCAATACGGGTAGCGCCGATATCTTTGCAGCCGCCTGCTTCGATGATTTGAGCATCGGTGTTGGTGTTGTTGTAATGCGCCGCATCCGTGGTAGCCCAGGCGCAGCTGCCATTGGCGGTATGCACCAGGCCATCATCCATGAGGGTACGGTGATGCGCGCCAAACAGCG
>JAYVYS010000806.1:0-4262 GCA_043784005.1 Isosphaeraceae bacterium | reverse complement strand
GGACTGGATTCCAAAGTCTTGCGTCACGGCTTGAGGTCAGATCAGCTCGGTCTGGCCGGGTTTGGCGATTTCGGGGGCCGGGCGAGCGCCAAATTCGAGCTTGTCGGGGAAGGTGTCCAGTTTCGACTGACGGGCGAAGTCCCAGGTCACGGTCTTGCCGGTGAAGGCCGACATCCGGCCCATGATGGCTGTAAGGCAGCTATTCGCCACCTGCTCGAGCTCATTCAGCGGCTTGCCCGCGACGATGCTTTCAAGCATGTCGATATGCTCTTGAACGTAGGGGTTGACCTCGTTCTGAATGCGAAGTCGCGACTGCCCCGGTCCTTCGAAGCGGTAATTGCCCGGTGAGAGATGGACGCGACCGTTGGTGCCGACGAAGTGTTCGGCCACCTCGCTCTGGCAGCCGTTGATCTGTCGGGCCATGCTCTGAACGTGGACGCCGTTTGCAAACTCGTAGTCCACGGCGTAGTGGTCAAAGCTCTCGCCAAACTCCGGCCCGGTGTTGACCTCGCGACCGCCCATGCCCACGCAGCTCACGGGGTTCCCAAGCGCCCAGCAGGCGACGTCGAGATTATGGACGTGCTGCTCGACGATGCACTGACCGCAGAGCCATGTGAAGTGATACCAGTTGCGGAGCTGGTTCTCCATGTCGGTCTTCCACTCGGGCTTGCGGGCGTTGGCCCAGATGTTCCCCTGGTTCCAGAAGACCCGACCGCCCGTGATGTCGCCGATCGCGCCATCCTTGATCCGTTTGAACGACTCGATATAACCCGCCTGGTGACGCCTTTGGGTGCCGGCGACCACGGCGAGATTCTTCTTCTTGGCTTCCTCGGCAACCTTGATCACCTTGCGATAACCGACGGCATCCACCGCGACCGGCTTCTCGGTGAAGACGTTCTTGTTGGCGTTGACCGCGTATTCAAGGTGTTGGGGACGGAAGCCCGGAGGGGTCGCCAACAGCACGAGATCGCAGCAGTCGGTCACCTGTTTGTAGGCGTCGAAGCCGTGGAACACGCGGTCCTTGTCGACCGCGAACTTATCGCGGAGCCGGCCCTTCAACGAGTCGTAGCAGTTGTTGGCGCGATCCTCGAAGACATCGCCCAGGGCGTGGATCTTGATGTTGTAGGTGCTGCCGGCAGCCTCGGCGATATTCTCCGCGGCCCCGGTACCTCGGCCGCCGCAACCGATCACGCCGACCTTGATCGCCTCGCCCGCCGCCGCGTAAGCGTTGGGGACGAAGCTGAACGCCGCGGTGCCGACGGCCGCCGCCGCTGAGGTGGTCTTCAAGAAATCACGCCGCGAGGAGGGAACGTTTTTCGGATCTGTCATCGTCAATTCTCCCGGTGAAAACATCGACCCGCGACGACCGGCGCGGGACGGGAAGCGAAGTGGATATCGTGCTGATCACTTCAAAGCCAAAGCATTCATCGCGTGCTGTTCTTTCCCTTTACGACCAGGGACTTCACGCCTTTGAGATTCTCTTGCTCTTCGAGGGGCCGGACGATTCGGAACCCGACGAATGTCGCGTCGGTGTGCCACCAGATACTCTGCGGACGCTGGGGGTCTTGCACGCTCCATTCCAGATTCGAGGCAAGCCGCGCCGCGCTCCGGAGAATTTCGGGGTCTGCATCCCAGTTGCCCCCTCGCGCCACATACGAATATTCCGCGGCGGTGGGGAGCACGACCGGCCCCACCGCAGGTTGCGTCTTGGCGAATGTACTGTAAGTGTCCGGCTTGTACAGGTCCAGACACCACTCCGAAACGTTTCCATGCATGTCGTAAAGGCCCCACGGATTCGGCTTCTTCTTGCCGACCGCCTGGGGCTTCTCGGCATTCTCCACAAACCAGGCGTAATCCCCGAGCATCGCGGGATTGTCGCCAAAGGAATAGGCGGTCTTCGAACCGGCACGACAGGCATATTCCCATTCCGCTTCCGTGGGCAGGCGGTACAGCTTGCCGGTCTTGGCGGAGAGCCATCGGCAGTATTCCATGGCGGAATGATGGGTCACGCAGATGACGGGTTGACCCTTGCGGCCAAAGCCGAAGGTCTCATCGGCATACGGCGGGGTCGGACGAGTCACGGCGTCGGACGCCTTTTCCGTCGCGGCCTGATTGGCGAGGTCGACGCCATCGCGTTTCTTCTTCTTGATATCCATCTGAAACGCGAACTGGTCGTATTCGTCCCAGGTCACCTCGTACTTGGCCATCCAGAAGGGGGCGAGCGTGACCTCCAATCGCGGCCCTTCGTCCTTGCCCCGCTTGGGTTCGGATTCCGGACTTCCCATCGTGAACGTGCCGGCGGGGATAGGGAGCATCTCGAACTTTAGTTCGGTACCGGGGATCGAGTCCACATAGGGCTTCATGTCGGACTGCGCGGTGGCCATCTGAATGGGCGAGAGAAGAGCGATCAAGGCCACGGCAAATGCCAAGGCGAATGGCCGGAAGGACTGCGGAGGGTGGGGCACGTGTGGTATTCTCCAACGATCTCGAAACGGACGCCTCGGACCCTCGTGCGAACCGTCGCGAGTGACCGTGATAGGGGCCAATGAGGGGACGATCATGGCGGATAGCGCTCGGCAAGCGGTGTTGTCTCTCGTGCTATGGGGGTTGCTTCAAACCCCGCCGGGGGCAGTTCAGCCGCTCCACAAGTACGAGTTCACCGAGACCCACATGGGGAGTGAATTCAAGATGATTTTATACTCCCTCGACGAGGCGACCGCCAGAAGCGCCTCCCGCGCCGCGTTCGATCGGATCGCCGCGCTCGACGCCTCGTTCAGCGATTATCAGCCCGAAAGCGAGTTGATGAGGCTTTGCGAACGCGCGGGAGGTTCTCCCGTCGCCGTGAGTGCCGACCTCTTTGACATCCTCCAACGAAGCAAGGCGATGTATGAGCGATCCGAGGGGGCCTTCGATGTGACCGTCGGCCCGGTCGTACGACTCTGGCGGCGCGCCCGTCGCGAACGGAAACTCCCATCCAAGGAAACGCTCGAACACGCGCTCGCTCTCGTGTCCTCCGATTTCATGACACTGGATTCCAAAACCAAAACGGTGAGACTGGCGAAACCCGGCATGAAGCTCGACCTCGGCGCGATCGCCAAGGGATATGCTTCGGACGCGGCCGTGCGGGTCTTGAAGGAGCAGGGGATCACGCGCTGCCTCGTCGCGGGAGCCGGGGATATCGTCGCCGGTGACGCCCCTCCCGACGCGACGGGCTGGACGGTGGGAATCGCCCCGCTCGAGAATCCGGAGTCGGCTCCGGATCAAACCCTTTCCTTGAAGAATGGCGCGGTCTCGACTTCCGGCGATACCGAGCGATTCGTCGAGATCGCGGGAAAGCGCTATTCTCACATCGTGGATGCCAAAACCGGGTTGGGGAAGGTTGACCGCTCAAGTGTGACGGTCGTCGCCCCGGATGGCGCGACTGCGGATGCGCTGGCCACGGCCGTTTACGCACTCGGCCCGGATCGAGGACTGGCGCTGGTTGAAAAATGCGAGGGTGCGAGTGCTTACGTCGTTCGTCTGGTTGAAAAAGCGAGGGTGACGATGGAATCGAAGCGATTCCGGACTCTTGCTCGCGCTTTGAAAACCCCAGTGAAGGTGCCGACCTTACCATGAGACAAGGGAGGTCGTTTTGACTTGTCAAACCATTGGGGTAAGGCGATCGGCTCATGTCCCGTGACCGTCGGATCGACTTCCATGATTGTTGCCTGCCGATTCCGATTCCTGTGATCACGACCGGCCGTTAGAATGATTGTATTAACGGACACACTTCGGTCTCAACCCGTCCTTCGCGATGGTTTCTCGGAATCGCGATCGAAGTTGTTCATCCCGCAGGAGGTCGATCCCTTGGAATTGCCGACAGGCCCGCCCAAAATTGTGATTGCCGACGATAATCTTCAAAACGTCGAGTTGCTGGAAGCCTATCTCAGCGATGTGGATTGTGAGATTCGAACCGCGTTCGACGGCGAGGACACGTTACGCGTCGTCGAGGAATTTCAGCCTGACCTTTTGCTTCTCGATGTGATGATGCCTCGGCTTTCCGGGTTTGAGGTCTGCAAAAAGTTACGTTCCAATCCCGCGACCAAGGAACTCTTGATCCTGATGGTCACGGCCCTGAACGAGGCCGCCGACTTTGAACGCGGCGTCCAGTCCGGGACCGACGATTTTCTCACCAAGCCCGTGAACAAGGTTGAACTGCTTTGCCGGATTCGAAGCCTCCTGCGGGTCCGCCATTTGAAAACACAACTCGACCGGACTTTGGC
>JAYVYS010000805.1:0-2902 GCA_043784005.1 Isosphaeraceae bacterium | reverse complement strand
TTCGGGCTCAACGAGGCCGACTTCGATCGGGTTTTCTACAACACGATCACCGACCCGCCGCATGCCACGCTCCGCGAGTTGATTGGCATTCTCAAGGAGACCTATTGCGGAAAGATCGGCGTCGAGTACATGCATATCCGCAACCCTCAAATCCGCAAGTGGTTGCGCGATCGGATGGAGCCGTCGAGGAATCGTCCGAACTACGATATTCGCCGCAAGCGCCGTATTATCCTCAAGTTAAACGCTGCGGAGTTGTTTGAGACGTTTCTTTCGACACACTACGTCGGACAAAAACGATTCTCGCTCGAAGGGGGTGAGATGCTCATCCCGCTTCTTGACGCGATCCTGGAACGATCGTCGAATTTCGGGGTCAAGGAGATCGTTCTCGGGATGCCTCACCGAGGGCGTCTCAACGTGCTCGCGAATACGCTAAACAAGCCCTACGGGATGATTTTCGCGGAGTTTGAGGAGAATCTGCCCGAGACGGTCGCCGGTGACGGGGATGTGAAATATCACCTGGGCTTTTCCGCCGATCACGTGACTTCGGACAAACACCAGGTTCACCTTTCGCTGACACCGAATCCGAGTCATCTCGAAGCGGTGAACCCCGTCGTTGAAGGTCGGATGCGTGCGAAGCAGCGCAGGTTCAAGGACAAAGATCGCAAGCTCGGGATTCCGATTTTGATCCACGGTGACGCGGCTTTCGCCGGTCAGGGGTTGGTCGCCGAAACCTTGAACCTCTCTCAGCTTCACGGTTACCGAACCGGCGGCACGATCCACATTGTGGTGAACAACCAGATCGGCTTCACGACAGCCCCGCAGGACAGCCGATCGACACGCTATTGCACCGACGTCGCCAAGATGATCGAGGTGCCCATCTTTCATGTGAACGGCGATGATCCGGAAGCCGTCATCTACGTGGGCGAACTCGCGCTCGATTTCCGCGAGACGTTCGGGCGAGACGTCGTCGTAGATATGGTTTGCTATCGGCGTCACGGGCACAACGAAGGCGACGAGCCCGCGTTCACTCAGCCCGTCATGTACGGCAAGATCAAGGAACGGATGACCGTCCGAGAGCTTTACACCGCGCGTCTGGTCGATGCGGGCGAACTCGCTCGCGAGGAAGCGGAGACGATCTCCGAAACTTTCGGCGAGAAGATGCAGGAAGTGTACGACGAGGTGCACAGCGGTAAAGTCCCCGCGAAGGCGATTCAGCCTGGTTTCGCGGGGGTCTGGAAAGGCCTCGTCCCCTTTTACTCATTCTCCCCTGTCGAAACCGGCGTGTCGTACGAAAAGATCAAGGCGATCACCGATGCGCTTTCGAGGGTTCCCCCGGGATTCCATGTGAATCCAAAAATCGAGCGAATGATCGCCGCCCGTCTGAAAACGGTCGAGACGCGAGGAGGCGTCGATTGGGCGTTCGCGGAAGCTCTTGCCATCGGCTCACTTCTTCTGGAGAAGACCCCGGTGCGATTGAGCGGACAAGACAGTCGACGCGGGACCTTTAGTCAGAGGCATGCGGTACTGGTCGATACCCAGACCGGAGAGTCGTACACCCCGGTGAATCATATCGCCGAGGGCCAAGAGGGGCTCTGCGTTTACGACAGCTTGCTCTCCGAGGCCGCCGTTCTGGGCTTTGATTACGGCTATTCGCTCGATGAACCCCACATGCTGATCGCCTGGGAGGCACAGTTTGGGGACTTCACAAATGGCGCGCAGGTCATCATCGACCAGTTCATTGCCTGCGCGGAGTCGAAATGGGGGCGTGCCAGCGGCTTGGTGATGCTGCTTCCCCACGGGTACGAAGGCCAAGGCCCCGAGCATTCAAGTGCCCGGCTCGAACGCTTTCTGGCATTGTGTGCCGACGATAACATCCAGGTCGTGAATGCATCGACGCCCTCGCAATATTTTCATCTTCTCCGCCGTCAGGTTCGCCGCGATTTCCGCAAACCGCTGGTCGTGATGACTCCCAAGAGTTTGCTAAGACACAAGCTGGCGATCTCTCCGGTGGATCAGCTAGTATCCGGCCGATTTCACGAAGTCATCGACGACACGGTGGACTCCGATCGAGTTCGCCGGGTTGTCGCATGCAGCGGAAAGGTTTACTACGACCTTGTGAAGAAGCGGGAAGACGCGGGCAAGGAACGCGAAGTCGCGATCGTCCGTCTGGAACAGTTCTTCCCCTGGCCCGCCGACGCATTGAAGGCCGCCTTCTCCCGATATCGCGCGGCGAGGGAATGGGTCTGGGTGCAGGAGGAATCGCAAAACATGGGCGGTTGGCAGTTTGTTTCGCACCGGCTTCACGACCTGATGGGCGTGCCGTTTCAGTATGTCGGTCGCGATGCGAGTGCCAGTCCGGCGACGGGCCTCCACCACGTTCATGACCGGGAGCAGGCGGAACTTGTCGAAGCGGCGATCGGTGCCGAACTCCCCCACCTGGTCTCGGCCCATACGACTCGTCCCACCCTGGCGGTGACTGCCAGGCAAGGAGTGAATTGATCATGGCTGCGGTTCCGATCACCGTTCCAGGCGTTGGTGAATCCATTTCCGAAGGCATTTTGGCACGTTGGCTCAAGCCGGATGGGGCGGTGGTGAAGTCGGGCGAGCCGCTCTATGAATTGGAGACGGATAAGGCGAGCACCGACGTTCCATCCCCTACGGCGGGAATCCTCAAGATCACGGTCAAAGAGGGCGAGACGATCCAGATTGGTTCGACGATCGGTATGATCGAGCCTGACGGCGCACCCGCGGTCTCAGCCAGTCCCGCCCCGGCGGCCAAACCTGTCGCATCAGCGAGTGCGAAGGTGTCGACAACCGCGACTTCGGGTACCGATGGCATGAGCTTGTCGCCGGCTGTGCGACGGATTGTCGCCGAGGAAGGAGTCGATCCCGCGAAAGTCGC
>JAYVYS010000804.1:0-3847 GCA_043784005.1 Isosphaeraceae bacterium | reverse complement strand
CACGGGGCGAGTACGACCCGTGGCACCCTAAAAGTGTACTGCCATGGAAATCGGGAGGTTATTTGCGTTCCGTTCCTAAGACACGCTTCTCCGCCAAGGCATAGGCCAGTTGCTCCTCGTCGTTCGCGTCGGATAGGCGTCATCGACACATCGATCCCGTGCGTTCTCAGACCTTCGGCAAGGGCCGTGGGGCAGTGTTCATCCAGGTGGAATCGGATCGTTCTGGGCATTCATGCTCCGCGCTTTCTCGAAAATGGTCGGCGCACCGTCTCGGAGCTGTTCAACGAATTTTTCCCCTTCTTTGATATCGGCGTCAATCTCTTCGCGGTGGTCGAAATAGTACGCCAAGGCCGTGTAAATGTCGGCAAGCGTAAGGCCGGGGTAAGTGGCGGCGATCTCCTCGACGCTCATTCCCATTCGATTGTGGCAGATGGCGACGTGCTGTACTTTGATCCGGTGTCCGGCGATCCTGGGCTTGCCTCCGCAGATGCCGGGGGTGATCTCGATATGTTCGGCAATCACGGGGACCATCACGGCGAGGCTCCTCTTGGCAAAACAAAACCTGATTGAGATTGTATCGGAAACCCTCTCCAAGTCCCAAATAGAACGAAGTAGGGGGACGGAGAGAATTACCCTTGCTTTCGCCCAGAAGAAGTCGTAAGTACCGATTTCACTAACGTTTAGGCATAACAGGGAGTTTAATTCGCTCCGTCCCCTTTTCCGCCTCGTCCCCTTTTCCGCCTCTGAGCGCCGCGCTTGACTGCCGCCGCACGACACCTTCATCGACGTTTCGGAGTCCGAAGAAAGGCCGTTTTCCGATACTATCGTAAGAGGACGTCCCGCCGATCGCCGAGGCCGAATCTCACCGGTGCAACAGCATCATTGTCGCGACGTCTACGCCGAGCCGCAAGCGATTTCGGTGGGAACCAAGTGAACGCCTCGAAGGCCTTCACTCGCTCTTTGACAACCCGACCGCCGCGCCAAACGAACCCATTCCACGGCGCGGAACAGACTCGCCTCATGCCGGGCGATTGGTGAGAGCTTCTTTAGTAGGATAGGGAACCGAAGCGAGACCCAACCACGCCAGCTAATGAATCCAGGGGTCCCGCTTCGCTTACCATACCCCTATACAAACGATTCGCTCCAGCCACTCGACAAAATAACCCGCACCAACCACGAAGCCAAAGTCAAACTTTGAGGGCACGACGGGCCTTTTCTCTTGAAGCAGAGGCCCTCCCGAAACGAAGCCATCTCATGTCCCTTCATTGGTAGCCGCCTCCTCTTTCCTTCGCGTGGGGTGGGCATGGCCCACCACGCAACTGACTTGCTGGCATCGTCTTAAGATGGAGGGCCATGCCCACCCTACGCGAAGCACCCGCTACGACTCCACCAATAGGGGGACTTGAGCCACGAAGCCAAAGTCAAACTTTGAGGGCACCACGGGCCTTTTCTCTTGAAGCAGAGGCCCTCCCGAAACGAAGCCAAAGTCAAACTTTGAGGGCACCACGGGCACTTTTTCGTGAAGCAGGGGCCCTCCCGAAACGAAGCCAAAGTCAAACTTTGAGGGCACCACGGGCCTTTTCGCTTGAAGCAGAGGCAATTCCGAAACGAAGCCAAAGTCAAACTTTGAGGGCACCACGGGCCTTTTCGCTTGAAGCTGGCGCGATCCCGAAACGAAGCCAAAGTCAAACTTTGAGGGCCACGGGCCTTTTCGCTTGAAGCCGGCGCGATCCCGAAACGAAGCCAAAGTCACGCCGCGGCTCGTGGTCATCTCACCTTTCCCGCGACGGTGGCAATCGTGCGCCCTCCGCTCTGTCCGGTGGTATCTCGCCTCAGAGCTTCCTCTCGTCATTCGTCCAAAATGCCCTTTAAGTCAAGCACGAAGCCGGGCAAAACCGCTTCGCCGGAGAGGGTCGCGGGTTGCTTCAAGACCTCGACAGCACGTCCGGGACGGTAGACCTCGACAACTCCAGCCTTCGGGTCGATCAGCCAGCCGAGGCGGGCACCCTGGTCGATGTACTCGGCAAGCTTATCGCGGAGCTCGCGAATGCGGTCGGTACGAGAACGCAACTCGACCACGAAGTCGGGGCAAAGCGGGGAGAATCCCACGTCTTGCTGATCGTCTGTCAAGGCGTTCCATCGCTCTGACACGACCCAGGATGCGTCCGATGCGTAGACCGCGCCATTAGGAAGAGTGAAACCGGCGGAGGAATCAAAGGCCTTGCCCGTTCCATCTGCGATCGCCCATAAGACGAGCCTCATGGTCAGGATGGCGTTCCGGCCTCCGCTCCTCGCGCTCGCCGGCGACATGATGATGAGACGTCCCTTAGCGGTCCGTTCCAGCCGCAGGTCGCGGTTCTCGGGGCAAAGCCTCTCGAAATCCGCCGGCGAAATCCGCAAACGAAGGTCGCCTGGCACGTTCAGGAAAATCGCCTTTTGGACTCCCCGTCGTCGCTTTGTTTCAGGACGACTCTCGACCCCCCGACTCATACCGTGATCTCCTCCATCATCTGCGGTCGCCAGTCGGCGAGGGGAAAACCGCGGGCGGTGGTCTTTTCCAGGGCTTTGTCGAGATAAATGATGTCGTGGCGAGAGCGTTCCAGTAGACGGGTCACGCACCAGCTATCGACGGCGAGGTGGTCCGTTCCAATCACCATCGTGTCGGACCGTTTCACGTCGTTGAGGCTGCCGCCGGTGGGTCCGTTCCGCATCAAAAGCTTGCGGCCGTCGGCGATCACCAGGGTCGGACGCATCATCAGCGCGAAGTCGGAGATGATTCCGTTGATATCTTGATGGAACTGGTTGCGCGGATTGCCCAGCAAGCCGTACCAGTTTTTCATCGTCACGGTGGCTTTGCAGAGGTTGTGGTCTTTGACCGGCGAGATGCCGATGACCTTGGTCGCTTCGCGGAACGGCCTGTAGAACATCCGCCAGGTGTTGGTGATGGTCTCGCCACCGACGTAAAGCTGCTCGAAGTAGCTATCTTTCGGCAGCATAAGCTCGGCCCCGGCGCGCTGCGCGGCCTCACCGACCTTGGTCTTGAAGAAACAGCTTTCGGGATTGTTGATCGGGTTGTCGCAGACGATCACTTTCCGCGCGCCGGCACCAAAGCATAGCTTGACCACGGCGGAAACGGTGTCGGGCTGAGTGGTTGCGGCGAGGTCGGGGTTCTTGTCGAAGGCGACATTCGGTTTGATCACCACGACGTCGCCCTTCTTGATGAACTGGTCGACGCCTCCCATCGCCTTCAAGGCTGATTCCACCATGGTCATGGCTTGCAGTTCTTTCGCCGCGTTTTCCTCGTCCTTCGAGGCGAACGTGCCCGAGGGAGGCGCGGCGCGGACGACGACCATGCTTGGCTTGCCGGAAGGCAGCGTGATCGAATAATTCTTGAGCGTGACGGGGGGCGGCGGCTTGACCCCTTCCATGCCCCAGTGGTCGCGGGTAAGGATGCCGGCGGCCAGAGCGCCTCCCACAACCAGGCCCGTGCCGCCGACTTGCGTCACGAATTGCCGTCTACTAAACGACTCGTCGGCCGGGTTGACGCCCCCGAGCCGTTCCAGATTCTTGATCTGCGTTCGGGTCAGTTTCACGCTCATGGCGAAACCTCGAGGGCGGGTGAAGGGTCGGGTAGGATCGGGCGATTCTCGCGCCTAGGAGCGTAGCCCGAGAATCCGGTCGAACAAACCTTTAATAGTATAACCGAGTCAGCGCCTTTGCCACATCCCGTTATTGGTGACATTGGGATTGTAAACGTGGAGGCCAGGGTGGTCCGGACCCGGTCAGGCCCGGCTTTGCCACCCACGCGGGTCGCGACTCGCGTGATAAATCGCCACGATCGTAACCT
>JAYVYS010000803.1:0-4754 GCA_043784005.1 Isosphaeraceae bacterium | reverse complement strand
TACACCGGCACGCAGTACGCGCCGGTCAAGCACATTGCGCAGGCGTCCACCACCGGGCACGACGATGACCGACCGGGCCGAGTAATCGACCCGCTTGCCCAGCAAGTTCTCGCGGAACCGGCCTTGCTTGCCCTTGATCATGTCCGTGAGCGACTTCAACGGCCGGTTGGACGAACCCAGCACGGGCCGCTTGCAGCGGTTGTTGTCGAACAGCGCGTCCACCGACTGTTGCAGCATCCGCTTCTCGTTGCGGATGATGACCTCCGGCGCGTTCAAATCGACGAGCTTCTTGAGCCGGTTGTTGCGGTTGATGATGCGGCGGTACAGGTCGTTCAAGTCCGACGTGGCGAAGTTGCCGCTCTCGAGCAGCACCAGCGGCCGCAGGTCGGGCGGGATGACCGGGATGCACTCCAGAACCATCCACTCGCACTTGTTGGCCGAGTCGCGCAGACTCTCGACGGTCTTGAGCCGCTTGACGAGGTCCTTCGTCCGCTGCTTCGACGCCTTCAAGCCCTTGAGCATTTCGGCGTCGAGGCGCTCGCGCAGGTCGCGGGACACGGCCACGAGGTCGAGCTTTTCGAGGAGTTTCTTGATGGCCTCCGCGCCCATATCCACTTCAAAGGTGTCGCCGTGCTCGGCGCGGTAGTGGCGGAACTCGTCTTCCGTCAACAGTTGACGCTCCTTCAGCGGCGTCTCGCCGGGGTCGATGACGACGTAGTCCTGGAAGTAGATGATCTTCTCAAGGCTCGAAGTCTTCATGTCCAACAAAGTGCCGAGGCGCGACGGCATCGCCTTGAAGAACCAGATGTGCACGACCGGCGCGGCGAGCTCGATGTGGCCCATCCGCTTGCGGCGGACCCGGCTGTGCGTCACCTTGACGCCGCAGCGGTCGCAGATCATCCCCTTGTATTTCATCCCGCGGTACTTGCCGCAGGCGCATTCCCAGTCTTTTTCGGGGCCGAAGATCCGCTCGCAGAACAGGCCGTCCTTTTCGGGACGATAGGTCCGGTAGTTGATCGTTTCCGGCTTCTTGACCTCGCCGAACGACCAGCTTCGGATGTCATACGGGCTGGCGAGCCCGATCTTGACGGCACCGTAGTCATTGATGCGATCGTAGGCACTCTCACCCATGCTCACGAGACACTCTCCTCGGCTCGCCCTGGAGCGTAGCGGAAGCGGGGTAGTTCCGGGGGTTGGATTCGATCAGCGGCGATAGTTCGGTCGGGTCTTGAGGGTCACGCGATCATTTGGAAGGGGTTCGGTCGATCGGCCCCAAATACACTGGCCATCAATAGAACCAACGCGGCCAACGCCCTGGCCCCCGTCGTGGATTTGACGAGGCGGGCCGCCGCGGTCAATCGGTCGTCCTGGACCGGAAATCAAGGCACAAGGCCGGCAGCCTCCCTGGCCGGTTCGTCGAGACTCCAGGGACGCGGGGACACCGGCTCAATTCGGAGTTGCATCGCAGTCCCGCAACGGGCTGGACGTTACCCCGGGCCGTCGCCCGGGGATCGCCCTTGGAGTCGATTCTCGTCAATCCTACACAATCCGCGCCGGGATTCCAAGGAGTATTTGGCTTGACAATCTGCGTTCTGAAAATTCTCGATCTCGGGACATTCATTCTCTTGCGATGACGACCTTGACCGCGATTTGGGAAAGCTCGGGGCTGTGAGTGCGGAAGGTGATCGATTCGCCGATCGGCGACGGTGCTCCCGGCCGGGGCGACATCGCGAATGATTAGGTCACGTCCCCTCGATTGACGATCCGGTACTTCGCGCGGACTTTACTCCCGTCTCCCGACGCGCTAGCTCGCAGATACTCCGGGATTATGAGGGCCGTCGAAATGGCTCGGTCCGACGAACCTGAGCCCAGCGGCGATGCCGATGGCGATGAGAACGCCGATCCCGACCACGAAACGCCGTTCGATCCGCATGGGAACTCCTTATGGTCCGTGGCGGTTCACCAATCCTCGCCCAAAACCTCTCCCCCGGCGCAAGTGCCCAAGGCAATCCAAACTTCGCGCCTCACGGTCTCCGAGACAAATCGGACTGAACCGTCGGCGAAGGCGACATTAACGACGCCGGAATGGTCGCTCCGCGCTCCGAAGAGGCCGCAAACCGGATTGGTACCCCCCCATGACGCAGTCGGGTACTCGGCCATTCGGCTCAATAACATGGTTGTAACAGGTCTGGGAGAGGGTCCCGACGAACCAACTCAGACCTGTGGCTGAGAAGGAACCGCGAGGGGCACCCGGCTGAGACTCGCACGCCGCCATCGACTCGGCCGCCGTGTGGGGAAGGCCGAGGCCGCCGACGATCATGTCCGTTCTCGGGTCAATCCGAGTCGACTCGGCGCGGCAGCGCAGCTTCTCGGAGAACGCGGCGGTGTGGCTGAGGCCGTCAGTGATTGAGGCGGGTGACGCACAGCGATAGCTCATCAACGTCCCGTTGCTCGGCCCCTCCTGGAGGGTGGGCCACCGGTCCGCCCCCAGGTTGACCCGGTAATTCGTCCCGCCGGTCGGTGCCCCGCCATTGCCTCCCCCGTCGGCTGGGCAGAGGAGCACATCGAGCCGGGTGGCCATCGCCGTCAGATTCGCCGCGAAGCCTCGCTCCGGCTTGGGGAAGAGATAGAAGTCGTCCAACCCCGCCTCGAAGTTGATCGCGTTGTAGAGTGAGATCTGGTCGAGGTAAGGGAGAAGCTGGGTAAACGCCGAGTATTGCTTGAAGTCCAAAATCGAGCTGCGCAAGGCGAGTCCTTGGTAGTTTGGCAGGCCACACGCCATGGGATAGACCGTGTAGGCGGCCTGATAACTCTGCAAGCCGAGTGCAACCTGTCTCAAGTTGTTGCCGCAGCGCGAGCGATCGGCTGCATCGCGTGCCTTCTGGACGGCGGGCAGCAAGAGCGATGCCAGTAAACCGACCAGGCCGAGGACAACCAACACCTCCACGAGGGTCACGCTCGCGCGGAATTTTGGGAGATTGCACGGCCTGGTCATGGTTCCCCGGGCCATCGCGGCCCGCTCCTGGATTGGTTCATCGCACGGTCATTTGTCTGCTATTGACATTTGCTGAACCGGGTCGTGCACTTCAGGCCGAAACCGGGGTTGTTAGGGTCTTCGACCGTGGATTGGTCTAAACACGATTTCTTGTCGCCGCACGCGTTCGCCGGGTCCGCTTCATTATCGAGGTTCCAGCGATAAGTCATGCAAGTCTGCTGAACCGGCACCGCGCCGGCCCGTTCTCTCGATAAACATCAGCGGAAGGCCGTCAGCGTCGGTGATGATTCCGCCAATGGATCCACGCGGCGACCGAGAGACCCGCGACCGACAATCCGGCCAGGATGGTCGGCCAGGGTGCGTGTGGACGAAGTCGTTCCGCGATGATCGGGGCCGTCGTCGGGGGCCGATCGCCGTCGGGACGGCCCTCGGTTGTCGACTTGGGGGTAGGTAACCCGAACGTGGCTCGGTAACGCTTCGTCATTCGCTCCTGGGCTGCGGGCCCTCCTTATAGTCATCTTTTTTCTCGCGACCTCGTCGTTAAGAAAGGCCCCGTCAGGCAACGGAGGCATCTCGAAAAGTGAATCCTCGACCGGCCGATTGATTGAGCACCGAGTGACCTTAAAGCCGGCGAGGAGCGGAGTAGCTTCCGTCGCCTGCAAATAGGTTCCCTCAGCCGGATACCATCGGCCGTTGTCCCGGTCGAATCGGCTGACATCCCAGAAGATAAGGGGCTGACCCTGTGGCTCAAGCTCGACGCGGCTCGCCAGGTAATCGTGCTCGGGATCGAGAAAGATCCGTAATTTCATTGAGCGATGCACGGTGTTGATGACGAGGCGAGGTTTCCCTTCCCGATGCAAATTCTCGAGCATTGATTCGGGGCCGAGATGGTCAAACGCCGGCCGACCGCCGGGCATGAGCAGCCAGAGGATGCAATTGAACGAGCCTTGATATTGGCGATCATCATTGGTCTGGCTCTGAACGCCAACCTGCGACAACCACTGCGCGTGGCCCTCAATATACTGCATGACATAACGCCTTCGCCCGTCCTCCCGGAAGGCTTCGAAGATACGCCTGTCGCCATCAGACTTGACTGTCGCATGCGTCAGAGCCATCCTCGCGCCCGAAGCCCGGATGAGCCGGAGACTTTGGATGGTCCGATTGGGCACGCGGACACCGTCAGTGTCCAGTGCGTACGTCTCGCATTCCAGATCGAGCGTATTGATCGAATCCCACAAGGGCTCCAACATCTTGCGGAGGGCGGCGCGATCCGGCACGTCGCCATGGACCGGCGAGCCGACGCCGAGGGTCATGAAGGTCAAGGCAGTCGCAATCCACACCTGGTTAGCCACCCAAGAGCCTCCTTGAAGACATTTCAGGGCCTAGCGATCTTCAAAACCCGAACCGGTCAAGGTGTTGCGATGGAGCCGTGACGGACGTCTTGAACGACGCATCCTTTCAATTCTTCGGTTGTTAAGCCCGCACTACTGTCACGGGAACCAATCTGAAAAATGAAAATGGAATGACCGATTGTTGCGAAAGCACGGTCAGGATTGAGGGCCGGAGACGAGACCGAACCATAAATCCACATATCTTCTTTGTCGTTGATCCAAGCTTTCATGCCGTGAAGGACATTCGAACTTATGGCCCAATAAAATAAGGCTCATGATGGGTTGCGGGGTGGTGATCCGGAGACCTTGCCGTAACACCAACTTTTAAAACGACTTACGGCCTGGAGACGGCAATTCCACCTCGCAAC
>JAYVYS010000802.1:0-4479 GCA_043784005.1 Isosphaeraceae bacterium | reverse complement strand
GCGGCGCTCGTCGCCAAGAACAAATCGACAGCCGCCGCTGCCGGACTCCTTTCGGCCAAGGCGGTCTCTCTTTCTGAAGGAGTGATTCAGCTCATGACGCTCTCCAAACTGAAGATGCTCGCCGTCACCTTCGCAGTGACAGGCACCATGCTTTCCGGTGCGAGTCTTTATGCCTATCAGGGTTTTGGACCGAACCTGCAAGCGGCCAAGGTTGAGAACCCGGCTCAAGGCAAGACGACTACGATCCCTGCTCCCAGTGCATCAGCGGCCCCGGCGTCGAATGCCGCGGCGCAACCTCAGCTCGCCGCCCCCGCGGCTAGCAGCGGCGGGGGTTCGATGCAGGTGGGAATGATGGGAGGAGGCGAGATGGGCGGAGGAGGAATGGGAGGCGGTGCCGCGATCGACACGGAGGATCTGCGGATCAAGATCGCTCAGCTTGGTCCGAAGATCGCCGCTCAGGATAAATCACCGAAAACCAAGGAGATCGTCACGAAATTGGAGCAACCGATCTCGATCTCGTTCGCCAAGGAGACACCTTTTGAAGACGTCCTGAAGTACGTCAAGAGCGCGACGCAAGGACAAAAGGACACGGGCATCCCGATTTATGTCGATCCGATAGGACTGGCGGAGGCTGAAAAAACGATGACTTCGCCAATCACGATGGACCTGGAAGGCGTTCCGCTCAAAACCACACTTCGCCTCATGCTCAAACAACTCGGCCTGGCCTACTGCCTGCGAGATGGCGTCTTGATCATCAGTTCCGTCGAAGGGATCTACCAGGAGTTGATGGAGGCGAAGAGCGAAAACCCGGAGTGAATCAAGAGGGCAGGATCGCGTTTCATTCGTAGGGTGGGTCGAGTCTTCGAGGCCCACCAAATTTGTGACAATGGTGGGCCTCGAAGCTCGAACTACCCTACCCTTTGGAGCATCACCCTTGATATGTCGGTTCCTCTCCCGTACCCGCCTCCTTCTTCACGTCCGCCTTTCGCATCGGCAGTTCAATCACAAACGTGGACCCATGTCCCAACGCCGAGGACACCACGATCTTGCCCCCGTGCTCGCGGACGATTTTTTGCGAGACGGGCAATCCCAGCCCGGTGCCTCGCGAGCCTTTCGTCGACGCGAAGACCTCAAACATCGACTCGATTCCCTCTTCGTTGATCCCAATCCCGAAGTCTTCCACGATCACACGAGCGAGCGATTTCGAGGCGTCCCAGGTGGTCGAGACCGCCACCTTGGCGTTCTCCATCCCTTCCGACGCATCAATGGCGTTCGTGACGATATTCAAGACAGCGCGATGGATTCCGTCCTCGTCGATCATGACCTCGGGCAGGTCTTTCGAAGGCTTCCAGAGCAAATCGACCCCCAGTTCCTTCGCCCGAGAGAGCATCAGCTCGACGACATCACCCACGGTTTCGTTCAGGTCGGAAGGTTCCAGCGCGGGCTCTCGATCTTTTGAGAACGAGAGCATGTCCATCACCATGTTGTAAATCTTGCCTTGATTCTTTTCGACGATCGTCCAACCTCGACGTACGATCGCGTCGTCCTTTTCCTTCAAACCCATGTCGATCAGGTAGCTGCCGCCGCGAATACCTTGAAGAATATTTTTAATATGATGTGAAAGCGTGGCGATTGTCTGTCCCACCGCCGCCAGCCGTTCGGCTTGCAGCTTCGCCTTGTAAAACTCGGTGTTTTCAATCGCGAGCCCCGCCTGGTGGCCAATGGCGACCATCAGCATCAGGTGATCTTGCGAAAACTTGCCGCGCGATGGGGTGGTCGGCACGCCCTCTTTGCTGAACGCGGGATCGCCTGGCGTTTGAATGTCCGCGTAGAGCACGCCCAGGGTCACATGACGTCCCTGGATCGGCACACAGATCGCTTCGCGGATGCCGTAATCGACGATCGATTGGGCCGGTCCGAAGCGCTTGTCGCCGGAGGCGTCCGATGTGATGACGCCCTGCCCCTGACTCAAAACGTGGTCGACAATCGTACGAGAGATCGTCATCTTTTCGTCGGGGTCCGAGGCGTCGGCTTTCCAGCGCACGGCTTTAGGAATCAGCCTGCCGGTCTCGTCTTTCAGCAAAATCGCGCCGCGGTCGGCTCCGATCGATTCGAATACCATTTCGAGGATCTGAGGCAGAAGCGTGTCGGTATCGAGGACGTGACTGATCGCTTGTGTCGCTCGATACATCACGGAGAGGTTGATCAAGCGATCTCGCAACCAGCCTCCCGCGCCTTCGGGAGACTGCAAGACGCGCGAGCCTTCTCCGACGGGGATGCTTCTCAAGATCGCCGAGCGGTCGTCGGGGCTCGCGGGGCCGAGCATATTAACGCGCGAAGCGATATCGCGATCACTAGCTCCCGACGCCCCTTCGCTGAAGAGCATCACGGTCTGGCCAACCTGAATGCGGTCTCCCGAATGGATCTCGGACTCTTCGACGGGTTGACCGTTGAGATACGTTCCGTTGGCCGAACCGAGGTCCACGACGCGATACGAGTTGTCGACTTGCCGGACCTCGGCATGTCGACGTGAAACCTCGGTGTCATGGACTCGGATCGGGTTCGAGTTTTCCCGACCCAAGGCCACGGCCGGAGATTTCAGCTCGAACCGCTTGCCCTGGTCGGCCCCCTGAATGACAAACAAGGAGGCCACTGAAGAGCCCTTTCCACGTTCTTTCGCCCGCCGAACCGGACGCGCCGAGTGTCGCACGGCAGGAGCGTACTCTCACAAGTTTCAGGCTAATCGTACCCCGGAGGGCCGTCAACCCGGCAGCGAAGGCGATCGGCATCAATGAAAGGCGCGTTTTCAGGCTTGCGGCGTGAACAGGATCACCTCAACGCGCCTGAGCGGGGCCCCGGCACCGCCCGTCACGGCTCCATGGGGATGCTCGGAACCGAACCCGACCGCAGCCACTTTTCGCGAGGAGAACCATCCCGACGATTCGATCCCGTGTTTGCCGACAAGGTACTTTCGGACCGCGTCGGCTTGCTCCTGAGTCAGGATCTGAGCAAGGTCCGGTTCATTGCTCGTATCCGTGAACGCGGCGATCACAACTTCGGTGGTGGGTCGAATCACACGCTTGAACCAGATCGCGACATCGTCGAGCCTGGCACGCCCTCGCGCGGTCAACACGGCACGTCCCGGCTCAAACAGGTCGACCTCGCTGAAGGTCCTGCCGTCGCGCTCGGCTCCGGGATGAAAAAGGACGCGATCGCGGTCAAAGAACGACCGGTCGTTGAAATAGCGAGAGATCGGCCAGGTTCGCTTCATCGCGGCGAGGTTTTCGTCGAGGTCGTGAAGCGTTCGCTCCCCACGCTCGGTAAGACTCATCAAGTTGCGATAAGCCTCGTCTTCCTGGACGAGTTTGCCAAGGCTCCCCTCCCCTTTGCGAACCGTCGCGGCGATGGTGTTAATCTCTCCAAGGCCTTTCTCGGCCGCGGCGGAAACCGCGTCGAGTCTCGCCAGCGAGGCGGTTGCCTGCTTCATCAAGTCGCCGAGGTCTGTCGGATGCTCGGTGCGGATCAGGTTCGGCTCGGAGAGCGGAGCCGCGTCGGGAAGCCCCGGCACGATCTCAACAACCTTCGCCCCCACGACCCCTTCGGAAACGATCCGGGCCACGGCGTCGGAACGGACGAGTCCTCGCAGTTTTTCGTCAACCCGAAAAACCAAAACCACAGGCTTGCCCGGCAGCTCGGGAGGCACGACTCTTTCAACCAGCCCCGCATCGATCCCTTGAAGCCGCACGCGCGTCCCGGCGGTCACTCCGGCGATGGTCGCGAATTCTCCGCGGACGGGAAACGTGCGTTGAACGCGCCACTGCCGTCTCGCGACCTGGGTCACCCCAAAGCCCGCGAGCGAAAAGATCGCGAGCACGAAGAGCACGTTGGCGAGTAGTCGGTATCCGCTCAACTTACGTCGCATCGGGAGCCTCCTGCGGCCTTCAAGGTCCCTGTCTAATTCTGGTCAGCCAATCCAGCCAATTCCGGTGCTTCATTGACGAGGTTCGGCGGCCAGCCTATGCGAAGATACGCATCTCGATTGTCGGATGAGTATGCAGTGCGGCACGCGACGGGGTACTCAAAGAAAGACCGAGCCCTTGTTTCAAAATGGATCGTGAGTCGCCCTCGACAGCTCTTGCGGCGTAGAACGACTGACAATCCCCGCCTTCGGATACCGTTCTACGACTGACTTACATCAGGCTTCGCATAAGACTCAAGGAATCCGCATTTAGGGCAGCAGAACGTGGTGATCTTGAGGCGGTCCCTGCCTTTGAGCTTCAGGCCCGTCCAAATCGAATATTGCGGCGGCCCTTCAATCCACTCCGCAGGCTTATCGCCATGGCGAGTGCCATCAAGGATATAGCCTTCCTCCATCGGCTGTGAGCATTTCGGGCATTGGGGTTCGTGCATGGATTCTCGACTCCTTCCCTATTCGCAAGCCCTAGCTTTGGGGTAACCCGCTTTCAAAGCCTCTCTCTC
>JAYVYS010000801.1:0-4356 GCA_043784005.1 Isosphaeraceae bacterium | reverse complement strand
ATGAGCGATCGTCGCGTCAGCGGCTTGTCGATTGAGGTTTTGAAGGTGGAGGGGGAGGTGTGAGAGCCGACGTTTGACGTCGGTCCGGGAGCGGTGCGCGTTGAGGACGGCGGGGTCGTGCCTTCGAGGCCCACCACGGATTGGCCGATGGTGGGCCTCGAAGACTCGACCCACCCTACGAGAATGGTTCATGTCCGCCGATTATTCGACCGCGTTAATCATGGGTCCGCCAGAATCCGTCGACGCACCCGAGTCGTCGGACAACGATGGAAAGATTGGGCCGATTCTGATGTCGCGAGGGTGTCTTGGCCGATCAATAGAGATATGGCTTTTTCCGTTACGGAGGATTTGGACGTTCGAGCCGGGATTGACAGGATTTCGAGGATGGCTAAAGTCGCAAACGGCTGACCTTGAGGTCTTGAGTTGGTTGCCCTTGTCATCGCAACTGTTCGCAACTTTCACTTCTCCGAATTCGACCCCTTGACCACCGAGTCGGCCTTGTCTCCCGAATCGAACGCACCGACTGAGGAATTCGGTCCTGAGCCGCGGACGACGGCCGTTCATCGCTCCGTTCTTTTGAACGAGGTCGTGAGTTGGCTCGCTCCGAGGGACGGAATCCTCCTCGTGGACGGAACGGCCGGCGCGGGGGGACACACGCGGGCTCTGGCGGAGAAAGTGGGGACGACGGGACGGGTGATCGGCCTGGACCGCGATCCCGCGATGCTCGCCCTGGCCGCCGAGGCGACACGAGGGCTCCCCGTCACACTTGTCGCCGCGCCTTATAGCGATGTGGCCGAGGTTCTTGATTCTTTACAGATTCGCTCGGGGACACTTGACGGGATCTTGCTCGACCTGGGGCTGTCTTCGGATCAACTGGCGTGGTCGCACAGGGGTTTCAGCTTTGCGAACGATGGGCCGCTCGACATGCGGTTCGATCCCCATGGCGACGACCCGAGTGCCGCGGACCTGGTGAATACTCTGGAGGAGCAGGAACTCGCACGCATCATTTATGAGTATGGCGAAGAGCGGTACAGCAGGCGCGTGGCCCGTCGGATCGTGGAGGAGCGTAAGTTCTCTCCGTTCACGACGACCGGGCGGCTTGCCGAGGTGGTTCGCCGGGGAATTCCCGGCAAGTGGGGACCGATGGACCCGGCGACTCGAACATTTCAGGCCTTGAGGATCGCGGTCAACGACGAGCTTGGACATCTTGAGCGGACGCTCGCGGCCCTGCCCGACGTACTACGACCCGGTGGTCGCGCCGTGATCATCAGTTTTCATTCGCTGGAAGACCGGCGGGTCAAGCACGCGTTTCGTGACGACCCGATGCTCAACGTCCTGACCCGGAAACCCGTCACCGCGTCGCCCCAGGAACTGGCCGCCAACCCTCGGTCGCGAAGTGCGAAATTAAGGGTCGCCGAACGATGTCCGACACAGGCTGGTCCTTTGGAACCCCCGAACCCTCGTCAAGCCTGGAAGCGCAAGGGCAAGACGGGCGAGTGAATGGGGATGGAGAGGTCGTCATGAGCCATTCAGTCGAGAACAACGGTTCGGTCGGAGACGATGATATCCGGGACGATGCGCCCGAAATCGCCGAGGCTTCGAAGACGCCGCGCGGTCGAAAGCGACTGGCACAAGGGCTGAAGTTGAAGCGAGAAGCACGATTCGGGATCGCGGCGCTGCTGTCGTTCATGATTCTTGTCGGCATGCTGATCGTGAACAAGTGGTGGGGCAAGGGCGATACCGCGAGTTTGGGCAAAGCCCCGCCGATCGCGGCAATCGACGCCGGCCGCGTGGCGTCAACGGCCGAACCCGATGCGAGTGAGCCTCAGGGAGGTCATTCTCCTCCCGCTCCCAGTCCTGCCGTCGAACTCGGGGTCGACAACAAGCCCGTGCCCAAGGAACAGGTGCAGCTCGCAATGGCGGAGAGCACCGAGGTCCCGCTTCCGGCTCCCGCGCCGACGCCTGTCGAGTCGAACGACCCGGCGGATTCGAAGGGGAAGGGAGACGCGCCGTTACCCGCGCCGGTCCCTCCGTTGGGAGAGACTCCCAAGCCTCTCGACAACGCACCGGCCCCGGTTCCCGTTGAGCCGAATCAGGCTCCCGTACCCCTACCGACTCCGTCCCCCAGCCAAGAGACACCGGTGCCGATGCCCGGCACGGTGCCAGTGCCGACGGGTCCTGTGGAAGCGCCATTGAGTCCTCCGGCGGCTTTGGAGACGAAACCCGCCGAGCTTGGTTCGCCTCCCGGGTCAAGGCCGAGCGTCGAGCCGCCGGCTGTTCCGGTGACGAAGCCAGATGTCTCAGCGCCCTCGCCGTTGGGATCGCCTGCGCCCGTACTCGAGCCTCAGCCGCCTTTACCACCGGCGGGCACCGACTCGAAAACGGACCTTCCGACACTGGCTCCCGCTCCGACCGTCGAGGCCACTCCACCACCGCCACCGATCAAGGAGGAAGCCAAGCCCGCCGCCGCTGGGGGAACCATCGGCTTCCTGCCGCTACCGACCGCCGGGACGATCCGGCCCATCGACGAATTCGACCGGTCGACGCCCGATCCAATCACACCTGCGGAACGTGCCAGGGCGGAAGCTCCTCCCGAGCGCGAACCGTCGCCCGTGCGGACGACCAAGCCTTCCTTGAAGCCGAACGCGAATGCGACGATTCAAGCGATCGACGAAGAGGCCAAGGCCGAGCGGGTGGAGGCCGTGCCGCATGTCGTCCAACGCGGTGAAAACTTCTGGACAATCTCGCGTCTTTACTACAGCAGCGGCCGGTTCTGGAAAGCCCTCTGGGCGGCGAACAAGGCCAGCGTTCCCGCCCCGGAACAGCTCTACGTCGGCCAGACGATCCGAATTCCCCCCCCCGAAGAACTCGATCGTAGTCTGATTGAGCGCGAGCGACCGAACACGGGTGTCGGAACCACCAATAGCCGGCCGAGCCCGACACTCAAGGTCTCGCGAACGGAAGGAGCCGGAGGCCGGATGGTTCCCGCGCTGGATACGACGGCGATGAGTGACAAACTCGCGGAGCGCGAGATCACGCTCCCCGCGAGCGATCCGTTTACTCGGCGCGACGTGAGTAATGCGGGGGACAATGTGGATGCCGAATCCGCTCTTCGTCCGCGTGCCAGACGCACACTCTACAAGGTCCGTCCTCATGAGACCTTGCGGAGCATCGCCCGAGACACGCTGGGAGATAGCCGCCGCGCCGACGAGATCCTGGATCTGAACTCAAAGATTCTCGACGACCCCGCGCATCTCGTCATTGGCCAGATCCTCGAACTCCCCGAAGACGCCAAGCTGAGCGTCAGTCCGGCCGACCGTCCTTCGCGACGGACCGCGCCGTGAGGCGTCGAGGGATGGAATCGTGTGGCTTTGTGGCGGTGGAAAGCTGAGAGAACCATCGATACGCATGACCTTATGCGCCCGGCTTCTTCGGATGCGGCGCGGTGTAGGTCTTGGGTACGAGCACCTCAACGGTGACGCCACCGGCACCGTCGCCATCGTTGGCACCGACGAACAGGTCGTAATGGCGGCCGTCGGGGGTGTTGGTGGAGCGACTCGTCGGGAAGTTGATGTTGAACGAGAATCCGTAGTCGTACCAGATTTGGTTGTTGAGCTTCTGACTTCCCGCTTGCCTTAGAGTCACAGCACCGGCTGGCTCGAACACACGGTACTCATCCGTCACAAAAAAGAACCCGCGCGGAATCTGGGCATGGTTCGATGAGATCGTCCCATACACATGCACGGGCAAGGCCCTGCCGCTCGATGTCGGCGGCAAAACTCCCGGGTGAACCAGGACGTGTGTCAGCCCGTCGTTCACCGTTTGTAACGCTCGGGTCTCAAGCGCGGCGACCTCGGGCGTGAAGCGGCGAGGTCGGCGGCTCATCCCTTTGCGATCCAACATCCCGCCAATCGTGACCATCCCCGGCGCGCCTCTCTCAAATGGGGTGCGGTGATCGGTTCTCTCTCAAGGAATCGGTAGGGATCGTCTCGCGATTCGATGAAAATGGCAGAGAGCAGGTCCGTTTCGTCGGATCTGCGGGTCTTGCCTCCCGCAACGAATTTCGCGGGAAGCTCAGGGCCGCGAACGCGATCATAAGAGTGAGCGGCAGGCATAATAGGCGTTTCTCGGGATCACTTTGAACGCGCTCGCATGCGGTCGTCTCCAACGTTACGATGATTGGAAATCCGTCATCATCCCTCCAGGCGCATTGTCCCGATGAATCGCACCTTACTATTCGCCTCCTTGATCGTTGTTTTGGCGACCCCACCGGGCCGGGCGCAACCGACCCCGTCGCTCTTTCCACAAGGCTATCTTGGACACGTCGCCCTGAGCGATGCGATCAAGAAGGTCGCC
>JAYVYS010000800.1:0-2007 GCA_043784005.1 Isosphaeraceae bacterium | reverse complement strand
GAGACCACAATCCGAAAGAATTCGGATTAACCCATTGGCGACGAGCAAAATCGGTGGTAATTTGTCGGAGCGATTCAGCAACGAACGGGGTCGGAGACGAGGGGGCGGCCATGACAATAGCGACGAGGTCTCGGGCCACGGGAATCGTGCTCGCACCGCTGCGATGGCTGGAGCGGTCGAGGGGTTGGCGGCGGAGATTGTTGATCGTCGCGTACCTGATCGTCGGCCTGATCGGAGGCGTGCTGATCTGGAGGGCGACGAGTCTGAACAATCTGCCGGATGTCGGCGATCCGTTCGATGTGAAAGCGTTTGTGAGATCGTCGTGGGTGGCCGAGTCGGAGGATGCGTTCGTCCTCTACCGCAAGGCGGGCGAGGCGATGAAAAATTCGACCGTGACGAACAACTGGAACCTGATGTGGTTGGCCGTCCGAAGCGGCTGGACCAAGGCCCCGCCCGAGGTCCGAGAATGGACCGAGTCCAATCGCGAAGCCCTGAAGATCTGGCGTGAGGGGACCAAACGGCCGGGCGGCATCCCGGAGCGGCTGGAGAAAATGGGCCGGTTCGACGAAACGCCCTTGAACCATAAGCTCTATTATCTGGGCCAGGCCGCGCTGCTGGAAGGCTCGAAATTCCAAGAAGCAGGCGACCTCGCGGGAGCGCTGGAGTGGTATCTCGCCGCCGCGCGGTCATGTCATCATCTCTCCAACAAGAGCCGGCTCTCATGGAGGCAGACCGCGGAGAACATTGGCGACCAGACGCGGGATCGTCTCATCGCCTGGGCGTTCGACCCGCGAACGAATGCGACTTTGCTGAGAAAGGCCCTCGACGAGGTCCTCTCGCTGGATGCCCGGACGCCGCCGACCTCGGACGCATTGAAGGCCGAATACATCAGCCTGATCCGGTCGGTGGGCGACCCGTCGCGGATGGTTAAGGAATCGGGATCGCAGTTAAATTTGAGTTACTCCCACGAGCAGACGGGCCGGTGGCTGGCCGCCTACATCTTACTCCGCCGAGAGCCTGAGCGTGCCCGCCGCGTGGTCCAGCTTTTCTTCGCCAACTGGCTGGCTCAGTGCGACAAGCCGGTCGCGAGCCGGCCCAGACTGATCGGCAATGACCCGAGATATCCGATCTGGGGCGTGTATGTGGCCGATCCAACGGCTGCGCCGGGGGCCAGGGCCATCGCGCCGGAGCGGTTGTTCGCGTGGCTGGACTCGACGATGCTGACCTGGCGAGTTCTGACGATGTACCCGATGAACTTTCCCGATGCGTTCCGCGATCGCCAGTCCCGCTCGGTGTTGATCGTCACGCTGGCCGAGCAGCTTTATCAAAGAGAGACGGGGCGAGAGTCGCCTTCGGTTCAGGCGCTGGTGCCGAAGTACTTGAAAGCGGTTCCAGAGGGTTACAAGTAGCATGGGCGGGGCTATCGAATTGAAGGGTTTCACGCAGAAACGCAGAGGGGGTCGCGGAGAACGCGGCGAAGAAGGAAAATCGAGTCACTCTTTTCTCTGCGCACTCTGCGAGCCCTTTGCGTCTCTGCGTGAAACTCTTCGATTTCGACTTTGCCATCCTCGTGTCGATTTTGTGCCCCCCTTGTCACGTGCGGCCCTGCCGCTCATCATGAAAGATGGCACCAATCACGGGTACACGACGCCTAGAGCTTATGTCGGATGAGGTTCGGCGGCGCGACCCGGTCCCGGAGATCAGACGCATGGGCGTAGTGGGGCCGATCGAGCTGATGGCCAAGGCGCGAGCCGGGCAGGTGGAGGCGCTGGGCGAGCTTTGTTCGCTCTATCGCAACTATCTGCGGATGGTCGTGCGCACCGGCCTGGGGCCGAAGCTGAGGGAACGGGTCGAGCTATCGGACGTGGTGCAGGAAGCGTTGGTGGAGGTCGTGAGGCAGTTCCCTCAGTTCACCGGCCAGAACGAGGCCGCGCTGGTGGGCTGGCTGCGCAGGCTGGTGGGCCAGAAGCTCGCCGACCTGGGCCGCTATCACAGCCGGGCCAAGCG
>JAYVYS010000799.1:0-3952 GCA_043784005.1 Isosphaeraceae bacterium | reverse complement strand
ATCGCGTTGCAAAAGGCGAATGTTCAGGAGACCGAAGCGAATATCAAATACATGAGTCTTTACGCCCCATTCGACGGCACGATCGTCGAGAAGGAAGGCGAGGAAGGCGAGATCATCAACCCGATGTCGATGGGAGGGACATCGGCGGGTCGCTCGTCAATCGGGACGCTCGCCAACCTTGAAAAGATGGAGGTCGAGACCGATGTAAGCGAAAATCTTCTCTCTCGGATCGCGATCGGTCAGCCGGCCGAGGTCTCGGTGAGCGCTGTGCCGAGCAAGCATTATCGTGGCAGACTCCGACAAATCGTTCCGCTGGGCGACCGGACCCGCGGCACCGTCAAGGTGAAGGTTGAGATCCTCGACCCCGACACCAGCTTGTTTCCGGAGTTGGTCGCGACGGTCCACTTCCTTCCCGACAAGGCCTTGCAGAATCCCGACGCCAACCAGTCTTACGTTTTTGTTCCTAAGTCGGCGATTATTGAGAACAATGGCCACTCATATGCCTGGGTAATTGACACCAAGTCGCGAGCGACAAGACGGCAAGTCGAGGTCGCGACCACCAACGACGACCTCGCGCGGGTTGAGTCGGGGTTGAAATCGGGGGAGACCGTGGTCGTGAATCCTCCCAAGACTTTGCGAGACAATGAAACGGTGAAAGTCGCCGAATGAAAGAACCCATCGAATCGTAAGGTGGGTCGACTCTTCGAGGCCCAGCGCATTCAATCGAAAATGGTGGGCGCCAAAGACTCGACCCAGCCTACAAGAAACCTTGAAAATATCCCGGCGTCACCGGAGCGAGCCCATGTCCGTGTCGAATTCGATCGTTTTGGAGAATGTCTCGAAGGAATACAAGCGGGACTCGTTTCGAATCCCTGTGCTCGTTGACCTCGATCTGAGCGTGTTGGAAGGTGAGTTCATGGCGTTGATGGGCCCCTCGGGCTCGGGGAAAACCACGCTCTTGAACTTGATCGCCGGTCTCGACCGGCCGACGACCGGCTCGGTGATTGTTCAAGGACAGGAAATCGGGTCGATGTCAGAGGCGGACGTGACGCACTGGCGGTCGGAACACGTGGGCTTTATCTTCCAGTTGTACAATCTGATCCCGGTCCTCTCCGCCTTCGAAAACGTCGAACTACCGCTTTTGCTCAAGAAGCTCTCGAAGCGAAGCCGCCGTGATCGCGTGATGACGGCCTTGAAGGTCGTCGGTCTGACCGGACGCGAGGATCACTATCCCAGACAACTCTCGGGCGGCCAGGAGCAGCGCGTGGCGATCGCCCGCGCGATCGTCACCGACCCCTATCTGATCGTGGCCGACGAGCCGACGGGCGACCTCGACCGCCAGAGCGCCGGCGAAATTCTCGACTTGCTCGAACTCCTCAACGTTGAATTCCAGAAGACGATCGTCATGGTCACGCACGACCCGCTCGCCGCGCAGCGCGCCCGACGCTTGCTCCACCTCGACAAGGGGAAGCTCGTGGATGACATCGTGCAAGAGACCGGCAAAATTAGCGTCGCATCCTGAGTGCGCCGGGGACTTTTCCACGGGAGAGATCGCCTTGAGATTCTTTACATACATCATCCGGAACGCTCGTCGCAACCCGATCCGTTCCTTGCTGACGATCGCCACGACGGCGCTCACGCTCTTCTTGATGATGATACTTACCTCGTTCTTCGCCGTGAACGACGAAGTCTCCAGCTCTTCGCGCGTCTACAACCGCCTTGTCGTGCTCAACTCGCAAGGGTTCGCCGGAAAAGTGCCCATTGTCAGGGTCGGCGAGGTCAGCGAACTCCCCGGTGTGGTGGCCGCGACTCCGTTTAGCTGGTTTGGCGGCAAATACAACGAAGAGACGATGCCCTTCGCCCAGTTCGGGGTCAATGCCGACACCTTCTTCAACGTGTACAAAGAGTTGACCGTGTCGCCCGATGCGTTGAAATCCTTTAAGGAAAACAAGGACGGCTGCGCGATCGGTCGAAAGCTCGCCGAGGAGCGAAAGATCAAGGTCGGCGATCCCTTGCCCCTCAAAGGCGACATTTATCCCGTCGACCTCAAATTGACTGTCCGGGCCATCTACGACGGCCCGAAGAATCGCGACCTGCGGATGTGCCTCTTTCACTGGAATTATCTTGACGAGGCCATGAAGGCGTCGTCATCGGCGGCCGGGGGCGGGAACGCCGGCTGCATCGTGGTTCGTTGCGAAACAGGCGACCGCGTGGCCTCGGCCTGCCGCGATATCGACACGAAATATCTTAACACCGATGCGCCCACGCGGAGCCAGACCGAAGAGGCGTTCACCAAGTTTTTCGTCGAGATGATGGGCGACTTGAAAGGCATGGTGCGTTGGATCGGAATCGCCGTGGGTCTATCGCTGGTTTTGGTCGGAGCCAATGCGCTGGCCATGGCGATGAGGGAGCGAACGACCGAGGTCGCTGTCCTGAAAGCGATCGGGTTCAATCGCCAACTCGTACTTTTCCTGGTCTTAGCAGAGGCGATGCTCGTGGCGGGGCTGGGAGGGCTCTTGGGCGCCGTCGGCAGTAAACTTCTTTTCGACTCCTTCGACCTCTCCCGGCTCGCCGGGGGAATGCTTCCGTTTTTTTATATTCCCTGGCTAACGGCGGTCGTCGGGTTGGTGGCTTCGCTCTTGATCGGGTTTGTCAGCGGGATCGTCCCCGCGTACATGGCGTCTCGACTGTCGGTCATCAATGGCCTGAGAAAGGTGGTCTGAGCCTGCATGATCCCGCTTAAATACAATATTCGCAACCTCCGGATGCGCTGGGTTGGCACGCTGATGACCGTGCTGGGAACCGGACTGGTGGTGTGGTCGTCTTGCATCCTTTTCGGCCTGGTGCAAGGTCTTCAGCATAGCCTGAACGTCTCGGGTGATCCGCTCGGATTGATCGTTCTGAGGAAGGGTTCCACTGATGAGACCGGCGGCGGATTCGCTGTTCGCTCCGCCGATGAGATCGCCACTCTTCCGGGGATCGCCCGAGATGACGCTGGCCAACTCGCGGCCAACGAGATGGTCAGCATCGCGATCGCCCAACGCAACGAAGGAACGCGCACCAACATCATCATCCGTGGGGTCTCGCCCGCGTCAAGTCACTTGAGGCCGGACTTCAAGGTCTTGGAGGGGGGCCGCTTTTTCGAGGCTGGCAAGGGCGAATGTATCGTCAGCAAGAGTCTCTCGAAGCGGTTCAAGGGGGCGAGCCTCGGAAGTGTCTTGAAGCTCGGTGAGAAAGACTCGTATCGCGTTGTCGGCACCTTCACCGCGGGCTCAAGTGCCGCCGAGAGCGAGGTCTGGGTCGACATTAAGGATCTGGAGCAAAACCTCAACCGCAAGGGATATGTTTCCAGCGTCCACCTTCGCGCGGCCTCCGCTCCCGACCTCGACCGGATCAAGAACACAATCGACAAGTCGACCCAATTCAAACTCGCGGCGATCCGGGAAACGGAGTATTACGCGACGCAAGCGGCCGCGGGCCGGTTATTGATTGTGGGTGGCACATTGATCGCCCTTTTCCTGACCTTCGGCGCGATGTTCGCCGCCGCGAACACGATGTATTCGGCGGTGCGCTCGCGGACCCGAGAGATCGGCACCATGCGCGCCCTCGGATTCTCTCGATTCGACATTTTGATCTCATTCCTCGGCGAATCCGTGATTCTCTGCATTCTGGGAGGCGCCCTCGGCCTGCTCGCGACGCTCCCGCTCAGCGCCCTGACTTTCAGTACGAATCTCGGGTTCGCCGAGGCCGCGATCGCCTTTCGTTTCGGACCGATCGTGATGGCCGTCGCCGTCGCGATGACGCTGGCGATGGGATTGGTCGGCGGACTATTCCCCGCAGTCCGCGCGGTGAAGCTGGACGTGGTTCGCGCTTTGCGGGAAGTTTGAATTGAGGCCCGTCATGCACCCGGGAACGGTGAGAGGGATTGTCGGAAGCGTTGTCGGGATCATGG
>JAYVYS010000798.1:0-9236 GCA_043784005.1 Isosphaeraceae bacterium | reverse complement strand
TCGTCCGCGCTGGAGAGCTTGCTCGTCGCGTGGGGGCGGAAGGCGAGCGGAAGATCCTCGGGAGAGATTCCCGTGCCGTTATCCGCGATTCGAATCAGGTCCTTGCCGCCCCGTTCGACCGAGACGTCCACGCGCGTCGCCCCGGCGTCGATCGCGTTTTCCAGAAGCTCTTTCACGACGCTCGCTGGACGTTCGACGACCTCACCCGCGGCGATCTGGTTGATCACCGACGCGGAAAGCTGGTTGATGATTCCCATGGAGCCACCCTCTTGGAGCGTCGATCGCGACGTCTTGATTCTATCGTCTGAACCGGCGTTCAGAAAAGATGAGAGAGAGATCCGAATGTCCAGACCTCTGCCGCGTTTCGGAGCGTTTCTGATGCTTTCGAACGACTCACGGCTCAAATAGGAACGAGGGCCAGGAGTTGACCTTGCAATCCGGACCGCGCGCATCAAACATGGATGGTCGCAGGATACCTTGGTCTCATCCTGAACGTGCTCGGTAGAATCCGGCAGGGGTGGATCGCTAAGGCTGAAATCCGTGGCGATGGAGGAGAAAATACATGATGCGGCTACGAACGAAACTGCTTCGGACCGGGGCCATTCTGTTGGTCACGGCTCTGATGTTCAACGTGAACGCCCGAGCGGGGCTCGTCGCTGTCGCGTTCACTCCGGTGGCCGCCAATACGGCAAACCTTGGCATCAACCGCTACAGTTTGGGCTACGAGTTCACCGTGAACTCCCCCATATTGGTGACAGCGTTGGGGTATTTCGCGAGTCCTAATCTCAGCGAAGATCACGATGTCGCGATCTTTAATAGCAGCGGGAACCCCATTGCCTCATACCTTGTCACTGGCGGAAGCGCGCTGACCTCGAATTTCCGTTATGAAGGAATCTCAGGCCCGACCTTGATGCCAGGACAGAAGTATGTCATTGCGGGAACATCCGGCCTAATCGACCGGTATACGTATGATCCGACCTCATTCAGCACCGACCCGGCTGTGACGATTGGTAGGAACCTGTTCAGCGCAAGCCCGTTTCTGATCTTTCCCATAGTCACCCAAGGAGCTTTGACGGCCGGTTACTTCGGTCCGAATTTTCAGTTCGATCTGGTGAACGGCCCCTCACCAGTTCCCGAGCCCGCGTCCGTCGCAATGGCAGGTACCGCCGTTGTGATCGGACTGGCCTATCGCTGGCGTCGTCGTCGCGAAAAGTGATTTTCTATGACCGGGGCAGGTCTTTAAGATCGGCGCGGGTCGCCCGACCCCGCTGTCTTGGATTCGATCGCAGCTTCGTCACGCGACGAACCTGCTCTAATCGATCGCGTACTCTTTGATCTTTCGATAAAGCGTCCGTTCGCCGATTCCGAGGAGCCTGGCCGCCTCTTCTCGGTTGCCGCTCGTCTGCTTCAACGTCTCGCCAATATAGAATCGCTCGATCTCTTGGAGCGAGTGACCGACGAGCTGAGATGTACCGCCGACGGAGCCTTGATGGGTGCCCGGCGCGACATTTTGGATGTCCTCGGTCAAGTCGTCAACGTCGAGAATCCCATCGGAATCGATGACGACCATGCTCTCGATCGTGTTTCGCAATTCCCGGACATTTCCGGTCCATGCGAAATTCATGAGGGCTTTTCGCGTCGCCGGGGTGATCGCGGTCACGGTCTTGGCGTGAGAGGTCGTGAAGTCCTTGAGGAAGTAGTCGATCAAAAGCGGAATGTCTTCCCGGCGCTCGCGAAGCGGGGGCAATTTGACGCTCACCACCTTGAGCCGATGAAATAAGTCCTGACGAAACGTTCCGGCCGCGATGGCATCGCCCAAGTCGCGATTGGTCGCCGAGATCAACCGGACATTGACCTTGATCGGCTCATTCGTCCCCACTCGGACGATCTCTCCCGACTCAAGAGCGCGGAGGAGTTTCACCTGCGTGGAGAGCGGGATATCGCCGACTTCATCAAGAAAGAGCGTACCCCCGTTGGCATGCTCGAACCACCCTTTTCGCTCGCGGTCCGCGCCTGTGAACGCTCCGCGAATGTGGCCGAAGAGTTCGCTTTCGAGAATGTTGTCGCTAAGTGCGGCACAGTTGAGGGGAACGAACGGTTTGGATCGCCTCGGGCTATTGTTGTGAAGTGCCTTGGCGACGAGTTCCTTCCCTGTTCCGCTCTCTCCGGTAATCAAAACCGTGGCAGAGGTGGGCGCGATCTGTCGGAGTCTGGCGACCACGGCGTGCATCTTTGGTGAGTTGCCGATGACCCCTTCAAAGCCGAATCGCTCGTTGAGCTGCTTTTGTAGCTCGATATTTGAACGCGCCAACCGCTGGGCATGTGAGACTTTATCGGCGACGGTTCGAAGCTCGTTGATATCGAGCGGCTTCGTCAGATATTGCGAAGCCCCGGCCTGCATGGCGGTCACCGCGGTCTTGATCGTGCTGTGGCCCGTCAGGATCACGACCTCAGCGTCTGGCAATTCCCGTTTGGCCTGAGCGAGAACCTCAAGGCCGCCGATTCCATCCATAATCAAATCGGTGACGACAATATCAAAGGTTTGTTCCTCAATGATTCGAAGTGCGTCACGGCCGCTGGTCGCGACTGTGCAGTCGTAACCGACGCGCTGAAGGCTCTCCGCCACTGCCGCGGCGTGTGGTTCGTCGTCGTCCACTACGAGCACGCGAATCTGCTGGTCCATTCTGAGGCACCGCAAAGAAATAAGTTGAGCACAGGCAGCGGGAACGAGACACGCACTAACAATCGATCGAGGGTGCCACGGGTCGTCCTCGTTCCGTGCCCCGAAAGCCTTGGCCGTACCGCACGGGTACGGAGTACCGAACCGCGTGGCACCCACCCGCGAACGCGATTTTGCTCAAATGATGATTTCTCGAATACTAGCCCCGTCCACTCGGCTCATTCCGCGTCCGAAGATTGGGTAAACGGATCAAAAATTGAGACCCTTTTCCAAGTTCGCTGCGGACTTCGATGGTTCCGCGATGTGCCTCGACGATCTTCCGGGTTGTCGGAAGTCCAAGGCCGCTTCCTCCAGAGCGTGTGGAGTAGAACGCATCGAACACGCGCTCTCGCACTTCCTCACTCATGCCGATACCGGTGTCCGTGATTTCAAGGCAGTTCCAGGGCCCTTCGCTCCGAGTGCGCAGCAAAAGTTCACCGCCGTCGGGCATCGCCTGACGCGCGTTTATGAAGAGGTTGAGAAGGGCCTGACGGAAGAGGTCGGAGTCGAGGGACATGCGAGGCAAGTCGGCCTCGTACTGGGTTCGGATCACAATCCCTTGAGACATCGCCTGAGGCTCGAAGAAGTCGCGCAGGTCCTCGACAATTTGGTTGAGGTCGGTCGGTTCTCGGCGAAGCTCTTGAACGCGGGCGAATCGCAGGAAGTTTTCAAGGATGTCCTGGAGTCGTTGCGATTCTTTCCGGAGCCGCTCAATTTTTTGTAGGACCCGGCGTTGTCGTTGGTCCTCGGGAGTTTGAAATTCCTCGGCTAGGAGGTCGAGATTCAGAGACATCGTCGAAAGAGGGTTGCGGATCTCGTGAGCGAGACCGCCGGCGAGCTCGGCGATTTCGTGATAGCGGGCGCGGAGGCGATCGTTCTCCTCGACGGCTTCGGAAGCCTCCGCAAGCGCGGACTCTCCGACAGAGCGATCGACAAGGTGCGTTGAGCTGGAGAAAAGGTCGGCCATCAACGGTTCCGCCGGACGGAAGAAAAAGCGACTCGCTTGAGGAATCGCTAAATTCATTTTCTGACGACTCGCTCCCTTGGCGAAGTACAAGTGTATCACGTTGTCACAGTGATTCCCAATGCGAAGCACCCTTGGTGAGGGCCGTTTCATCCTGGATCTCCAAGGGGAAAGACAGGATTCGAGATCACGCACCGAGACCCGGAAAATTTCCCGTTTTTCCCTCTCGATTCTCGAATTTCGTCTCTTCAATCTCCACTTCCGTCCGCGCCCTTGAAAACGAAACAGCTCCGCACCCTTGGCCCGTCTGTCGCGACACATCGAGAGACGGAAAGATCCGGGGCTCTCTCGTAATGTTGAACGAGAAAAACCCCGGATCTTTCAAGCGATGAATGTGAGGAACTTTGTAAAGTTTCTCACACGTTTGATTTCGAGGCGAAACTTAGTCGCGAGGCCGGGAAGGGCCGCCCCGGTCGCCGCCGTATCCGCCACCCCCGGGACCTCGCCGAGGAGGCCCGCCCCGGTCGCCGCCGGGTCCGGGGCCCCGATCGCCGCCGCCGCCGGGTCCGCGATCGGACATGGGAGGACGCTCGCCCGCGGGATGTGCGATGGCGTAGGGGTCAGGTTGACCGCGCTCCGCGAGCGCTGCTTTGCGAGAAAGTTTGACACGGTCCTGGTCATCGACGGCGATCGCCTTCACGAGCATCATGTCGCCGACTCGGCAGATGTCGCTCACCGTGGAGACGTAACCGTCGGACATCTCACTGATATGAACCAATCCATCCTTGCCGGGAAGGATCTCGACAAACGCGCCGAAGTCCTTGATGGAGGTGACGCGGCCTTCGTAGATCCGACCGACCTGGACCCCTTCGGTCATGGCCTGAATCTTGTCGCGAGCGGCCTCGGCACCGCTGGCGTCGGCACTCGCGAGGGTCACGATGCCGCTGTCCTCAATGTCGATCTTGGCCCCGGTCTCTTCCTGGAGGCGACGAATCGTCTTGCCACCGGGACCGATGATCAGTCCGATTTTCTCGGGATTGATCTGGATCTGGATCAACCGGGGCGCGTTCGACGAGATCTCCTCACGCGGCCGCTTGATGGCCCGGAGCATGGCTCGAAGAATTTCGAGCCGGGCCTCATGAGCCTGGTCGAGGGTCTCGCGAACGATCTGCTCGGAGATCCCGAGGTTTTTGAGGTCAAGCTGGATGCCCGTGACCCCGCGCTGGGTTCCGGCGACTTTGAAGTCCATGTCGCCAAAGTGGTCTTCGTCACCGATGATGTCGGTCAGCAAGACATGACGCCCGGTGGCCTCGTCCTGCACCAGGCCGATCGAAATGCCACCGACGGGGTCAGTGATCGGAACGCCGGCATCCATCAGGCTGAGGGTCGCCCCGCAGACCGACGCCATGGAGCTTGACCCGTTGGATTCGAGGATGTCCGAGACGACGCGAATCGTGTATGGGAATTCGCTGGGAGGAGGAAGGATAAAGGCGACGGATCGCTCGGCGAGCGCACCGTGACCGATCTCGCGACGCCCAGGGCCGCGAATGGGCCGGACCTCTCCGACTGCGAACGAAGGCATGTTGTAGTCCAGCATGAACTTTTTGCTGAACTCCTGCATAATCCCATCGACCCGCTGCTCATCGGCACCCGTACCAAGCACGGTAGTGACCAGGGCCTGCGTCTCTCCGCGCTGAAAGATCGCCGAACCATGCGCTCGGGGGAGCACCCCGACTTCGCAGGCGATCGGTCGCAGGTCGCGAGGTCCCCGGCCGTCAGCCCGCTTGCCGTCGAGGATCAGCTCTCGGACGACCTTCTCCTCAAACTTGTAGAACGAGGCTTTCACCTTCGCCGCGGTGACCTCTCCGGTCGAGCCTTCGGGGGCGAGGTCGCCTTGGGCTCGCTTGAGCAGTTCCTTGGTCCCGGCGGAACGTTCCGCTTTGAGATGGATCTGCTTGATATTCCGCAAGTCGTGGGCATAGCGTTCGTACAACGTTTGCAAGAGCGGATCGTTAACAATCGCAGGCTGTACATACGGAGGCAGGCCCGCGGCGGCGAGGAGTTCGTGTTGGAGGGCAATGACGTCTTGATTCCAGCGGTGAGCTTGCATGATCGCGTCATGCATTTCGGACTCCGGCAATTCTTGACCGAACCCTTCGATCATGACGATCGCCCGGTCGGTGCTCGCGACGACGAGGTCGAGGTCGCTTCCCTTCATCTCGTCGGCCGTCGGGAGGGCGACGTACTTGCCCTCGATCCTGGCCAACCTGATGCTGCCGATCGGACCAAGGAACGGGAGGCGAGCGAGAATCAGGCTCGCCGACGCGCCGATCATCGAGAGGACGTCGGCGTCATTCTGCCGGTCGGCGGAGATCGGGCCGGCCTGGATCTGAACCTCGTCGCGAAACATATCCGAGAAGAGGGGGCGTATCGGCCGATCGATCAACCTGGAGGTGAGGATCTCCTTGGTCGTGGGTCGCCCTTCGCGCTTGATGAAGCCGCCGGGGAATTTGCCCGCGGCATAGACTTTTTCACGGTAATCGACGGTGAGCGGGAAGAAATCGAGTCCTTCGCGACCCGGTCCCGAGACCGTGGCGACGAGTGTCATGGTATCGCCGACGCGAACCACCACAGCGCCACTGGCTTGTTTTGCGAGTCGTCCGGTTTCAATCGAGACGATTTTGCCCCCGATGGTTCGCTCGACGGTGACGGGTCGGCGTGGGGCGATCGGCGTGCTGGACATGGAATGTACCTAGATTCGCCGGCGTTAGTAAGTTAAGCCTGGTGCATGCGTGCGTCAGAACCTTCGGATTTCATGATTCCGAAGGAACCGATTAAGTGATGGAACGATGACGGCGGAAAAAAAGACCGGTGAAAACGCCACCAGGCCCCATGGAATCGAACCCTTTGGGCGACCCATGGAGCCGAGAAGGGGAATCGGCCGGTCGGGCCTGAGCGTTTACTTGCGAATACCCAGGCGACCGATCACTTCAAGATAGCTCTTGCGGCTGTGAAGCCTCAAATACTTGAGAAGGCTCGACCGCTTGGACACCATCATCAGCAGCCCTCGGCGGCTGGCGTGGTCCTTCGCGTGACTCTTGAAATGCTCGGTCAGATCAGTGATCCGGGCCGTTAGCAACGCGATTTGAACCTCGGGTGAACCCGTGTCTTTCTCCACGCGGCCAAACGAACCGATGATCTCCTGCTTTTTCTCCTTCGTGATCGACATCGCACGCCCCAAAACCGCCGGCTTTGTTCTCAAAGCCTTGTGACATAAATCCTACGCTGGAAGAGCAACACTCTAGGCGATACGCACACCGAATGCAATGCCCTGTCGTGGCCTGGAGGCGTTCAACACTTATCTTAGCGAATTCGGAGCATGGATCGTTTTTCCTATCCCCTGCTTCATGGCGTCGACCCCCGCCCCCCAGGTGAACTGGTGAAAGCTGCTTTCCCACCGAGAGCTTAATCCGATCCCCTTGTCGCCACGGATACTTATGGCCGATCCCACGATCAGGATAAAGCTGGCCGCCATCGCCTTGATGGGCCAGGAGGCCGACCACGAAAGCGTATCGTGGCCGGCGCGAAGCGCGTTCATTCGTCGCGACCATCTCAGAAGCGGCACTGCTAGTAAGAGGCTTAGTAGCGAGATCGAGAGTCCAAGTCCGAATCCCGCCGGTCGGTACGTTAATTTCACTCGATGATGACCCCCTGTGAGAGCCACCGCGCGAAACATCACCCAAGCGGGACGGATCGGTACGGGGCGACCGTCGAGCGTGGCCGACCAGCCGGGGTCGAAAGTGTCGGCGATCGTGAGATAGGCAGGTCCGTGAGAATCCGTTTCGATCTCGATCTCTTCGGGATCGTCTCGCAGGACCCTGAGCGATCCATCGGCCTCGACGTCCTGTGCGAACGGTTGGTCGGGATCTTCCACCACGACACGTTCACGGGTTTGCTCCCCCAATGATCGGAGCGCCGAGAGTGCCGAGGTTGCATCTTTGACGTACATCGGGCGTCCCACGAGCCGAAATCGCGGAAGCGCCCGGCTGTTCTTGTAGATCAACGCCGTTCCCGCGGCGACTGGCTCTTTCATCGAGAGAGGCACGCGACGGCCGGTAAGAATATGCGTGACGGCCTGGAGGTCGAAGCGTGCTCCACGATCCATGGCGTTGTCGTTAAACGCAAACAGACGGAGCGGAATCAGCGGGGTTTCTCCTCGCGAAGAGGACAGTCCCCAGACCGGGGCGAGACTCCAGTCCAATGGATCGCGCACACCAAGGAAATCGATGGGCTCCGAGGCGTAACCGGGCTCACCCGCGGATCGATCGGCAATCCCATAGACGCGGACAACGCTCGAATCGCGAAGGAGGCGCTTGGCGGTTTCCGGAGGGTCGGTCCAATAGGCGGGAGTGATCGTAGGTGCATCGTGCCAGTGGGAGCCGAGGAGGTCGAAAATTACCACGATCGGCAAGAGCATGCACGCCAACGCGCGCCAACGCGCCGACTTCGAATGCGATGCGAAGGAGATCGCCAGCCAGCCTGCCGCACTGAGCGACGCGGTCCGAATCGCGGCCCATTTCAACTCCTCGGTGAGCCAGTGATTGCGATCGATGTGATAGGGGATCGTCGATCTTCCGATCCCTTGCAGCGCGGGAAGGTACGCATAGATCAGGATCGGAATGGACCCGAGTACCATCACGAGAATGAGCATGGCGGGGGTTCGAAGCCCGACCGGGAATCCGCGATTCAGGCGATCGACCCCGACACCCGCGAGTGCCGCGACGGCGAGGGAGAGCCAGAGGTGAAATCGAACGGGAATGCGCGATGAGCCCGCGATCGGGATGCGATGCGCGAAATCAAAGAGACAGGTGAATTTACCGAGCATCAGCAGCGAGGCGAGCCCGGCGAGGACGATCCAGAACGCGACCCAGCGGTCGCGACAGGCGGCGGCACCAATCACAGCGAGTGCCAGGGCTGTCAGGCCGAGGTAGGCGTTCATCTCATGATAGGGATAGAATCCGTCCATCCAGTCCGTGTCGCGTGCGCGGGTGCCGTACGCCTCGCGAACAACCAGGGCGGGCAAGAGTTCCGGGTGCCAGGAGCCGTAAGTCAAGTCTCTCCAGTTGAGCCCCCCCGCGCGGGGGGAGCGGTCAAGAAGTTCCTTAGAGGGAATCCATTGCACCGACGCCAGGGCGACTCCGAGAGCGATCACCGCTCCGCCCGTCAGCAGCGATTGAAATCGCGCTCGGGCGTTACACTCAGTGGCTGCGCGGAACAGCGAGTAAAGACTGATGAGTGCCGCGGTGAACAAGACGTCCTGAAGGTGTCCCGCGAAGACCTGGCAGGCCAGTGCCATCGCGGCCAGTGCGATCCCGGCGGTTCGGCCGCGGTCCCACGCCCATTCGGTCGCCCAGATCACCAGGGGAACACTCGTCAGCGCATTATTCATGCTCGTGTGAATGAAATGCGCCCAAACGAATCCACTAAACCCGAAGATCGCCGCGCCTGTGAGTGCTCCCGAAGGTCCAACATGCCGGCGAAGCCAGCCGTAGG
>JAYVYS010000797.1:0-20491 GCA_043784005.1 Isosphaeraceae bacterium | reverse complement strand
TACGGATTTCGGACGGCGAAAGTGGCGAAATTGGCCTTATTGCACAACATCGGGCAACTTCCAGAGCCGAAACGCACCCACAGATTCTGCTGAGGAGGCTAAAATCTAAACCGTAGTGGATCATCAAAAGAGCACCACCCACGTGATTACCGGGCAAGGACTCGGACAACCTATCGACAGTAAGACGACTATCTGAAACGTTGATGTTAGGCCACGCCCCTTGTTTGCGGCATTTCCTGAGGGATCGGCACTTCTTCGTAGTGAAAACTACATCATGACATGATCTACTGCTTTTAGATGCTCCCAGGTTCTGCCGAGCGTTTTGATCGCCAATCTGGTGATCTGGGGCTTTATCTTGGCTGCGGGCGGCAAGTTTGCAAAACTCCAGCTATGACTTCGGAGACCGAATTGAAGCTCCAAGTCATTCCTAACATGCATTTATCGCGAATTTTACTTGTGACGGAGAACCTGCCGCCGAAAGTCGGCGGAAGCGGGAGATATTTTTGGGAGATTTACCGGCGACGGCCAGCGTCCGAAGTGGTGATCGTGGCAGGAATGTCCCCTGGACAAGATGAGTTTGACCGTTCGCACGACATCCCCATTTGTCGGATAGAGCTTACGTTGAGGTCCTGGGGTGTCAGCGGGATCGAAAACCTCTCCGAATACAGCCGAGCGGTTCGTTTGATCCGGACCTTTGCGAGGGCACACCAAGTGGGTGTCCTTCATTGCGGGCGTTGCCTTCCCGAAGGCCTGATGGCCCTGGCGCTGAAGGCCTGGTGCGGGTTGCCATATTTGTGCTTCGCGCACGGTGAGGAATTAAACTACGCCAGGACCAGCCGAGAACTGACCTGGCTGGCGAGGCGAGTCTTGAACGGCTCAGTCTTTGTGATTGCCAATAGCAGGAACACTGAAAAAATCCTTCGCGAGCAATGGGGAGTGCTCGAAAAGAGGGTCCGGATCTTGTATCCGGGCGTGGATGTGACTCGATTTGTTCCCGCGCCACGCGATGCGACCGCGAGGGCTGCGCTGGGTTGGGATCATCGACCGGTCGTCTTGACCGTCGGGAGGCTTCAGCGCCGCAAGGGACACGACCAGATGATCAGAGCCTTGAGAACGGTTCGGCTCACTGCACCCGACGTCCTTTACGCCATCATTGGCGGCGGCGAGGAAAGAGAATGCCTCCAAGCGATTATCGACGACGAGGGGCAGGGGGGGCATGTCCAGTTCCTCGGCGAACTCGAGGATGATGCCCTGGTGAAGTGTTACCAACAATGCGATCTTTTCGCGCTACCAAACCGACAGGATGGCGAAGACATCGAGGGGTTCGGCATGGTTCTCGTCGAGGCCCAAGCCTGCGGAAAGCCAGTCATCGCCGGCGCGTCGGGAGGAACGGCAGAGACGCTCGAAGAAGGTAAGACGGGTAGAGTCGTCGCTTGCGAAGACTCGCATGTATTGGCCGCGGTCGTCGCTGAGTTGCTCGCGGACGAGCCTCTACGTTTGCGGATGGGCAAGGCGGCACGAGAGCGGGCGGTCTCGAAATTCGATTGGGATGCACTCTCAGTCGAAGCCGGTCGGCTCTTCGCCGAGGCGGCAGGATCTTCCCGATGAAACGATTGGCGATTCGGACTGTCGAGACCGTCGCGACATTTCTCGTCTTGCCCGCTTATCTGCTTTACCATCTTAGCAGTTTCGCGATGGGTGCGGAACGGGCGTTCCCAGGTTGGTCGGAGACGTTGAGCCTGTTGCCGGGGTTGACGGGCGTCTACCTCCGTAGGGCGTTCTATCGTCTAGTGCTCACCCGGTGCGAACGGGGAACATCGATCGGATTTGGGACTGTCTTTTCACACCCATGGGCCGAAATTGGTCGCAATGTTTATACTGGGGCCTATTGTAGCCTCGGTGATGTGAATCTGGGCGACGATGTCTTGCTTGGGTCGCATGTCTCGATTATCAACGGCGGTGGCCAGCACGGAACCGAGCGGCTGGACGTTCCGATCCGCGAGCAGCCGGGGACATTTCCAAAAATCACGATCGGGTGCGATACCTGGATCGGTGAAGGTTCGATGGTGCTGGCCGATGTGGGCGAGCACTGTGTGATCGGGGCGGGATCAGTCGTGACGAAGCCGGTCCCTGATTATGCGATTGCCGTGGGGACGCCGGCGCGAGTCGTTCGGTATCGAAACGGGGCTCCGGATGCTCCGCCAGACAGTGAATGAATGGTCAAATCGTCTCGCAACCAGCAGAGCAACCTGGAGAACCCCTGTGAAACTCATCATCCAGATCCCCTGCCTGAACGAGCGAGAAACGCTCCCTATGACCGTCGCCGCCCTTCCTCGCCAGGTGGAAGGCTTCGACTCGGTCGAGTTCCTTGTGATCGACGATGGTAGTACGGATGGCACCGCCGAGGTTGCCCGGTCGGTCGGTGTTGAGCACGTCATCCGGATGAACGGCAACCAGGGCCTCGCGCGTGCGTTCATGGCGGGACTCGTCGCGGCGATCGAGCGAGGCGCCGATGTCGTTGTGAACACCGATGCCGACAACCAATACGATGCTCGTGACATTCCGGCCCTTGTCCGTCCGATCGTCGAGGGTTGCGCCGACCTGGTGATCGGCACGCGGCCGATCCAGAACATCGAGCACTTCTCGCCGATCAAGCGAGTTCTCCAGCGACTGGGAACGCAGGTGGTCCGTACGGTGAGCGGGGCGAGCGTGGGCGACGCTCCCAGCGGTTTTCGTGCAATGACGCGGGACACCGCGTTGCGGCTGAACGTCTTCGGTCGGTTCACTTATACGATTGAAACCATTATCCAGGCGGGTCTAAGTAATCTCCGGATCGTGAACATTCCGGTGCGAGTCAACGGCCCGACTCGCCCCAGCCGGCTGTTTCGCAGTAACCTCGGCTACATCCGTCGCAGCATCCACACGATGCTGAGCGTGTATATGATCTACCGGCCTGTTCAGATCTTCGGCGTACTTTCGGTCGGGTTCCTTGCCCCCGCGTTGGCGCTCGGGCTTCGTTACATGTACCTTATGACGATAGGAGAGGGCAAAGGACATGTTCAGTCCGTCATTGCGTGCGCGGTATTAATGCTTTGCGGTGTGTTCATGGCGGCCATCGGGATCGTGGCGCACCTTCAGAGTATCAATCGTCGGCTGCTCGAAGAGATTCGTTATCTTGAGCGTAGCCGGAGGTTCGGATTCTCCGGTGACCAATGCGGTGACGCCACGAGTCTCTCAGCGCGGAACGGGTCACATATTACGCCTGTGGAGGGATCAGTCTGTGGCTGATCAGATGACCGGATTGCTCTCGCCGTTTTTGCGACGTCGTCGGCTCGCCGCAGTCGACCCTTTCGTCCGTGTCGGAAGAGTCCTTGACTTTGGTTGCGGCGTCGGCGAACTCGCTCGCAAAGTCGGGCCGGAACGCTACCTTGGTGTGGACCTCGATCAAGATTCGGTCAAGGCCGGTCGGTTGCTTCATCCGGGACACACATTTCAAACGCTTCACGAGTTCGAATCCGTTCCCCCGCTCAGAGAATTCGACGTAATCTCGGCATTAGCCTTGATCGAGCACTTGCCGGCTCCAGGAGCGTGGCTGGCGTCGATGGCGTTACGGCTCAAACCCGAAGGGGCATTGGTCATCACAACGCCTCATCCGAGCATGCGATGGGTTCATGATAGTGGGGCGAAGCTCATGATCTTTAGCCGCGAAGCGGCTGACGAACATGAAGACATGCTCGATCGCAAAGCCCTTGCTTCGCTCGCCTCGGCCTCGGGACTGAGGTTGTCGGATTACCATCGGTTTCTCTTTGGTTGCAATCAACTTGCCGTATTCCGTCTCGCGACAGCGTCAACCGCTGCGTGAGAAGACGGAAAGGTGATTCTCGGTAATGTGGTGGGAGGAGGTTGTTTGTGACGCCTGATCCCTGGGCGGCGGTCCGATTCGCGGTCCTGAGTGGTCTAAGTTTCGGCGTCAATTTTTTTCTGACGATTTTCCTGCACGAAAATCTTCGCATCCGAGAAGAGTGGGCGTTTGCCCTCGTTCTGGGTCTGACCACGGTGATGAACTTTTCGCTCTTGCGTTTGTTCGTTTACCCTGGACGGCACGGTCGGCTATTCTGGCAGTTTGGAGCCTTTGTCGCCTCGTCGTTGGGGTTTCGCATTCTTGAGTGGCTACTCTTTGTCGTCTGTCATCAAGGGCTTGGTTTCGCCTACCAGCCCGTCATCGCGGCTACTCTCTTGGCGACGTTCGTGATTAAGTTCTTCTACTATGGCTCTGTCGTCTTTACTCGACATTCCCGTGGAACATTAAGGCCAGACGAAATAGAGCAGCTCGACATGAGTCCGGACGCGGGCGATATTACCCAAGATCCTCGCGCGGCAAAATCGCCCTCACTTTGAAAACGGGTTCATGTGGTCGATGGCAAGGCGAGTGAAACGATGAGTGTTCTCGACGAACATAGCCTTCACACAGAAACGAGCGACTTCGTTTCGCCGTTTGTCCCGAGCCATTCCATGCGCCTCGATCCCTCGAAAGTACAGTTGCTCTGGGCTGTGTTCGCGGTCCTGGCGGCTCTTGCTGTGGTTCTGGGACGGGCCGATCGGGACACTCCGGAATTCGGACGCCATCCTGATGAGTCGGCTCACTTCATCACTGGAACGCTCGTCTACGATTGGGTGAAGGCAGGATTTCCTCGCCCCGTCGTGGACTATGCGATGCGGTACTACGCCCGTTATCCCAAAGTCGCACTCGGGCATTGGCCGCCGGTATTCTATTGTGTTCAAGGGATCTGGTACACGTTCTTCGGTGTCAGCCGAGGGTCGGCGACCGCGCTGACATCGGCCATTTCCTTTGTATTCCTCACCGTGCTTTTCGAATGTTTACGCCGGCGGGTCACCGCTCCCTCGGCGTTTCTGGCTTTGGTGATGGTTTCAGGGTCTTATGTGTTTCAGTACGTCAATTCCGTTTTCATGGCGGATACGCTTGTCGCTGTTTTAAGTATTGGGGCCATCTGGTGCTTCTCCATTTATCTCGACCGAGGTGACCTCGCGTCTGTTTTTGGCTTCGGGGTACTGAGCGCACTGGCGATTCTGACCAAACAAGACGCGATCGTTCTGGCGGTCGTGCCACCGCTTTCTGTGCTGGTGAGAGGGCGGTGGGAACTGCTCAAAGATTGGCGTTTTTACATACCGGCGATCGTCGTCGTCGCGCTCTGTGCTCCGTACTACTGGTTCACGCTTGGATTAACACATTCCGCGTGGGACGGGCTCGCGCGGAAGTCCCTGACTCAAAAGGCCTGGTTTCTCGCGGGAGGCTTTGCGCTTTGTGGGCCGATGAGCCTCGCGCTGTCACTATTTGGTGCCATTGCCGCCTTGTTCGCGGCGCGGCGATCGAGTCAAGTCGCGAATATCCTGGCGGTACTCATTGCGCACGCAGTGGGGGTCATCGGCGTGCAACTGGCGACACCCGTCTCGTTCGACCCGAGGTACAGAACAGCCCTGATCCCGATCGCGGCTTTCTTTGCCGCCAGTGCTTTTCAGGCGGTGCTTGGCTGGAAACACGGGATGCCGGCGTTGAAACTGGCGGGCCTCACCGTAGTAACAGGACTTTTGATCGTCAATCAACCCTTGAGTGCCGCACGCAAGGTGTCGGGATATCGACAAGCCGTCGAATCACTCTCGGAGCAGCCCGGTTTTCAGGTCGTAATGGTCTGTTCCGACCCACAAGGCGACGGTGCGGTCACGGCCGAGTTCCGCCTTCAACGTCCCTCCGGACGGTTTCTCGTCATTCGTGCGGACAAGGTACTCGCTTCCGCAACATGGATGAATCAGCACTATAGGCTCCTTCACGAAACTCCCGAAGCCGTCGAAAAATATCTCGTCGATCAACCGGTTCATTATGTTTTGATCGACGACTGGGGCAAGGAATCTGGCGCGCACTACGATGTACTTCAGGACTTGCTGAAGGCTTACCCCGACCGGTTTACGCTCTTGGGCTCTTTCCCGATCGAACGTCATCAGATGCGGCAGATCTACTGTGGGATCGCCAGGCTCTATCGAGTCGATGCCAATGCCGGGAAGTTCCCCTCCGAGGTGGAACTTTCCATCTCGGGACTTCCGCATGCGGGAAAGATCTTGGCCCGACTGAATGACTTCTGACCCAACACGTCCCGATTCAATACTTCCTGTTCCGAAATTGTGGGGCGCGACTGATGTGCGGAATCGCCGGACTTCTCTACGCCGACTCTTCCCGCACACCCGATCGCCGGTTGCTTCAGGCGATCGGCGATAGCATCGCACACCGAGGACCGGACGCCGAGGGGTTCCTCGTCGAGCCGGGCGTAGGCTTGGTCCACCGCAGGCTCTCGATCATCGACCTCGCCGGTGGCGACCAGCCGATCGGTAACGAGGATGGGTCGATCCAGGTGATCTTCAATGGCGAGATCTACAACTTTCAAGAACTGCGCCGTGACCTCGAAGACCGAGGACACAGGTTCCATACCAACAGCGACACGGATGTAATCGTCCACCTCTACGAAGAGTTGGGCGAAAACGTCGTCGATAAACTTCGCGGGATGTTCGCGTTCGCACTCTGGGACCGACCTCGGCGCAAGCTAGTCTTGGCCCGCGACCGTGTGGGGATCAAGCCCCTTTATTTTTATCGCGACCGCGAGATGCTTCTGTTCGGCTCCGAGCCGAAGGCGATCCTGGCACATCCGGCAATGGCAAGAAAAGTCGACCCGGCCGCGCTCGAAGACTATCTGACGTTTGGTGTGGTTCCCGGCTCACGGTCGATCTTTCAAGGCATCGAAAAACTCCCGCCCGCCAGCGTATTGACCGTCTCCCCGGAAGATTGGTCGAGAGCTCCCAGACGTTACTGGCGATTGACCTTCGCCCCCGACCCCGACCGCTCTGCCGAAGACTGGCAAGAGGCCGTCCGTGCCAAGATCGACGAAGTAACGCGTCTGCACATGATCGCCGACGTGCCCGTGGGGGCATTCCTCAGCGGTGGTATTGATTCGAGCATTATCGTCGGCTCCGCTTCGAAACTCGTGAACGATCCGTTGCGGACTTTTTCGATAGGATTCCGTGAAGCGCGGTTCAGCGAGTTGCCGTACGCTCGTCAAGTGGCCGAGAAATTTGGGACACACCATACCGACGAGGTCGCGACTCCCGACACCGTTGGCCTCCTCGACGACTTGATGCGTTTTTATGACGAGCCGTTCGCCGACCCCTCGGCAATTCCGACCTACCTGGTTTCTCGATTAGCTGCGAAACAGGTCAAGGTTGTACTCTCGGGCGACGGCGGAGATGAAGCCTTCGGTGGCTACGCGCGCTACGCCCACGACTTGAGAGAGGCCGCCGTACGTCGCCGTTTACCGGGCTGGTTCCGCCGTGCCGCACTGGGGCCGCTGGCACAGATCTGGCCGAAAGGGGACTGGCTGCCGCGTCCATTGCGGGCCAAAACGGCGATGACTAATCTTTCACGCCAGGCTTCCGCCGCATACGCTAATACCCTCTCGCTTTGCCGCGAGCCCTTGCGGCGGCGTTTGCTCGCCTCGGCCGTGCGGTCGGATTTAAACGGACACGACCCCGAAAAATTCGTTCGCGAAGGCTATGCAATGGCTTCTCCGGACGACCCGCTGAGCGGCATGATCGCCGCGGACATGGAGATGCTTCTCCCCGACGATTACCTCGTGAAAGTCGACCGCGCGAGCATGGCCTGGGGGCTCGAAGTGCGGCCCCCTTTGCTCGATCACGAACTGCTCGAACTTTCAGCGCGGATTCCCTCGCAATGGAAGGTGCGCGGGGGCGAGACGAAATGGATTTTGAAACAGTCCTGCCGCGACATCCTTCCCGAATCGATCCGGAACCGCCCCAAACAAGGTTTCGAGATCCCCATTGATGCGTGGCTCCGTGGGCCGCTCCGCCCTCTCTTCGAGGCGAGTGTCCTGGAAAATTCCGCGAGAGTTGGCGGTCTCATCGATCAAAAAGTCGCGCGCGACCTATATCGATCGCACCTTGCCCGGACTGGGCGGCACGGGGCGACACTCTGGAGCCTCCTGATCTTGGCACGTTGGGCCGATCGCTATCTGGGACCGGCTCAAAAGATTCCCGACATTCTCCGAGAGCCGGCGGGCGTCGCTTGAATATGAAAACGTATAACGGCACGAACCGCGCCGAACTCAAAATACCGCTTTTTCTCAGCCGTGGCGATCTTGTGGGGTCGGGATCGCCCACTAACAATCAGCCCGAGCCGGTAACGGTCAGCGTTCCGTTTCCGAAAGGCGCGCTGCCTGATCCACGCTCCATTCGATTGCTCGACCCGGACGGAAACTCGGTCGTTGTTCAAACCGAGGTCTTGGCGCGATGGACGGGCGGGAGCGTGAAATGGCTGCGGCTTGATTTTCTAGGCGCAACTGCGGAACGGCCTTGGGAAATCGCCGTTGGAGAACCTCGGGAAGGACCCGTGAAGCCGGTTGGCGAGTTGACGTCGCCAAAATCCCTTCTCTTCGGGGCGGGTGGACCGCTCTTCGAGGTCAAAAGTGGGCCGACCCGGCGTCTTCTCAGCGTCACCCGCGGAGAACGCGTCGTTGGTTGGGTCGGTCTGACGTTCCGCGAAGATCGGAATGAGGTCGAGACTCTCCAGATCGAACAGATTGCCGTGGAAGCGAATGGACCGATCTGCACGCGAGTGCGGGTTGTCGGTCGATTCGACGGACGGTCAAAATGCCGATTTTTCGCCCGCTTCACGGCCTATGCGTCATCAGGTTTGTTGCGCGCCGACGTGACGCTCCACAACCCCCGTCGGGCCAAGCACCCCGGCGGACTTTGGGACCTGGGCGATCCGGGATCGATCCTCTTCCGTGAGTTCGCCCTGAAAGTGGCGGTTGACGAGCCCTTCCTACGAGTCGACTGGACCGACCAAGCCGCGGCGCCACTCCATGACGCTGGCGGCACGAATGTGGAGATCTATCAAGAATCGAGCGGTGGCGAGAACTGGCACACTCGAACTCACGTCAACCGTCTTGGCCAGATACCCCAAGGATTCCCAGGCTACCGTGTCCGAACCGCCGAGTCCGTGCCGGAAACGACCGGCGCACGCGCGAACCCGCTCGTATCGGCGGAGACGGTGAATTGGCGTCTCGAAGTCGCCGTTTCTGGCTTCTGGCAAGAGTTTCCCAAAGCGATCCACGCGCAAACCGATCATATCAAGGTCTGCCTCTTCCCCGGCCAGTTTCCCGACGCTCACGAACTTCAGGGCGGCGAGCGCAAAACCCACACGGTCTGGCTCGATTTTGCCGACCGACAAACGGAAACGAACCTTTCCTGGGTTTACAACCCGATCGTCGCCCACATGTCGCCCGAGTGGTACGCCACTTCGGGCGCGATCCGCGACCTCTCTCCCGCTATCGCCGATCAGGGAAACCCGCTCGACGCGTTGCTTACCGAAGCCGGCGGACCCGAGGGACTCGTCGCGCGTCGTGAGATCATCGACGAATATGGATGGCGAAACTTTGGCGAAGTCTACGCCGACCACGAGGCGGCCTATTACAAAGGGCCGCCGCCCTGCATTTCCCACTATAATAATCAGTATGACATGATTCGGGGGTTCGCGCTTCAGTTCTTGCGAACCGGCGACCCGCGCTGGGTTGAGTTATTCGAACCGCTCGCGAAGCATGTCGCAGACATTGACATTTACCATACCCGGGAAGACAAAGCAGCGTACAACGGCGGATTATTCTGGTTCACCGATCACTATAAAGATGCCGCGACCTGCACACACAGAACGTATTCGAAGGCGAACTGCCAGTCGGGCGATACGTCATATGGTGGCGGTCCTTCGGCGGCCCATAACTTTTCCGCAGGGCTTTTGCTGGCGCATTACCTCACGGGCAACACGGACTTTCGAGCCGCCGTCCTGGAACTCGCCGACTGGGTGATCGCGATGGATGATGGCCGCAAGACGCCGCTCGGCCTGATCGATCGCGGTCCGACGGGTCTTGCAAGCTTCACTTTCGACCCCGCTTACCACGGCCCAGGCCGAGGCGCGGGCAACTCGATCGCTGTTTTGCTCGATGGCTGGCAAGTCTCCGGAAAGCGACACTATCTGGAGAAAGTCGAGGAGCTGATCCGGCGGACCATTCACCCGGAAGACGATGTGACCGCTCGAGATTTGCTCAATGTCGAGCTTCGCTGGTCGTACACCATTTTTCTCACATCACTTGCCCGATACCTCGACGACAAGTCCGAGGCGGAGGAATACGATTTGATGTATGGCTACGCCCGCGCGAGCCTTGTGCGATACGCCCTCTGGATGCTCGCGCACGAGCGCCCCTATTTCGACCATCGTGAGCAACTCGAATATCCGACCGAGGCTTGGGCCGGACAAGAGCTTCGTAAGGGAAACGTTCTTCGGCTCGCAGCGAGGCACACGGAAGGTCCCGTCCGTGAAGACCTGGCGCGTCGAGGTGACGAGCTTGCGGCGCGCGCGTGGTCGGACCTGTTCGGATTCAAGACGCGGTCCTCGGCGCGGGCACTTGCGCTGGCAATGGGGGAGGGATCGCGTGACGTCGCCCTCCGTGGCCGACCGATCGAATCCTTACCTGGACCTTCGAGGTCTTTCGAATTTGGGCTGCCGCAAGCGTTTGTTTCTCAGAAACACCGTGTGTTAGCTCCTTTGCGTGCCGCGAAACGAATGATCCGCCGGTGATTCAAGGCACGCGATCCGATTTTGGCGGGTTTTGGATTACAATGGTTGAGGAAAGTATGGCCAACGAGACGATGGCCTATGCACGATCGGGAATTAACAAGTTCTCGGTCATCGGTCTTTGTCTCGTTGGTCATGCATTCTTCGTTGAATGAACGGCCTTTCAGAACCCCGGGCATGCCCGCTCGACCCCAGGATCTCAACGATGAGCGAGCTCACCACAATCGAGTCCCGAAACCCACCTGATGCAGGGCAGGTCAGGGATCGGCGATCGCCTCTCGGTCGGCTCATTCCTTATGCCCAGATCGCCCGACCCGATCACTGGATCAAGAATGTATTCATGGGTCTAGGCGTACTCCTCGCTTGCTTCTACCACCCGGATGTTTTGGGATGGAGGTCGGTCGGTCCCATCGTTCTGGCGGTTATCGCCACATGCATCATTGCGTCGAGCAATTATGTCATTAATGAAATCCTTGATGCCCCTACGGACCGAAGTCACCCTGTCAAGCGCAACCGTCCCATCCCGTCGGGTAAGGTGATCTTGCCGTTGGCTTACGCTGAGTGGGTGATGTTGGGCCTGGCCGGACTGGGACTTGCATTAACGATCAACCGACCGTTCTTTTATTCAGCGATTAGCCTCTTGGTCATGGGCTTGATTTATAACATTCCGCCGGTTCGTGCCAAGGATCACGCGTACGTTGATGTCTTGACCGAGTCGGTAAACAATCCTATTCGCCTTTTGCTTGGTTGGTTCGCCGTAACTCGCTCGGAATTTCCGCCGGTCTCGCTGCTGATTTCGTACTGGATGATCGGGGCGTTCTTCATGGCGGCGAAGCGATTCTCGGAGTATCGCGCGATCGGCAACCCTGAAGTCGCTGCGGCCTATCGAAGTTCATTTCGGCACTACGACGAGCAAAATCTAATTGTGAGCATGTTTTTTTATACAACATGCTTCGCGCTGTTTCTCGGTGTGTTCATTGTTCGCTATCATCTTGAGTTGATTCTGATTTTCCCCTTGTTCGCGGGATTCGTGTGCTACTACCTGAACATCGCGTTCAAGGACGATAGCGCCACGGCGAGCCCGGAGAAACTCTACCAAGAGCGAGGGCTGATGACCTATCTCGTGGTTTGCCTCGCAGCTTTCGTGTTACTTATGCTGGTTCAGATTCCATTCCTTTACCAACTCTTCAACGTTCAACCATCTTCCGTCTCACCGCTCTGGAAATTTTGATGAAACGATCTCGTCTATCAGACGGTTGGAAGTGACATGGAAATATCCTCCCACCCCGACACGGGTAGCATTCCTCCAGAGCGTCCACCTCGAGAGGGGACTCCCCGTCGCATCCACATTCAAAGACGCGTTCAATGGCTCGGGAGCGCTCCACCGTTATTGATTTTGCTGTTCTTCGCGTCGCTCATCCGGCTGCTTCTCTGGGGTTGGTTTTCCAGGCTACCAAGCGACATGCAGCTCCCGATCTGGGACGAGCGGGACTATCACAACCTGGCGACGAATCTGGTCGAGTACGGTGAATTCTCGTTTGTGCAGGGGGAGCCCGTTTCGATCCGGCCACCGTTTTATCCGTTCTTCCTGGCGTTTATCTACGAGCTATTTGGTCTGGGAAGTTTCCAGGTCGCGCGAACCGTTCAGGCGGTGTTGAGCCTAGGCACGATTGTTCTGATGTATGACCTGGGCAAGCGGGTTTACGATCGACGGACAGGTCTCTGGGTAGCAGGATTCTATGCGTTCTACCCATCGCTTCTTGTGTCCAACAATCTGATTTTGACTGAGGGATTGTTCACGTTATTCCTGACGGCCGCGGTCTGGGCTCTGGTGCAAGCCCTCCAGAAAGAGTCGATAGTTTGGCTATGCAATGCAGGGGTGTTGTTGGGGATGGGTGCGTTGACACGAAGCGTGCTCTGGCTGTTCATCCCCGTACTCTCGACCTACGTGTTGGTAGTCTGGAGAGGGCGGCTCAAGTCCCGATTGATGGCGGCGGGATCGGTGTTTCTGGCCGCGACGCTGATCATCGCACCCTGGGCGATCCGAAACACGAGGCTGGAAAACACCTTTCTCACCGTTGACTCAATGGGCGGTCGAAATTTGATGATGGGGAACTATCAATATACGCCCTTGCATCGGTCCTGGGACGCGATCTCGATCACGGGGAAAACCTCGTGGGACGCGGTGCTCGCTCGTGAGGAGCCGATGTCGCTCAGCACGACCCAGGGTCAAAAAGATAAGATGGCCATGCGCTACGGAGTAAAGTACGCGTTGACACATCCGTTATTGACTGCTCAACGAGATATCGTGAAATTCTTTGACTTCTGGGGTCTTGAGCGGGAGCAGATCGCGGGCGCGTCCCGAGGATTTTTCGGTCCCATGCCGAAAATCGCGGTAGCAGTGCTCGCGTTGATCATCGTTGGAGGATATGTCGCCGGATTCTTCCTCGGCATTTTCGGAGCGATCCTCACCCCTCCCGAGGATTGGCGGGTTCTTGGTCTTTTTTTGTTGGTGATAGCATTCGTTACAGGGATGCATGCGCTTGCCTTCGGCCACTCGCGCTACCATCTACCGTTGATGCCTCTGATGCTGACTTTCGCTGGTGCCGCCATATGTCGTGCGAGGCGGATCTGGTCCTTGCGCGGGGGATTATCGTTTTGGCTGGCGACAGCACTTTGCGGCATGTTCGTACTAGCCTGGGTGTATGACATCCTCTTTGTCGATAGCCCCTTCATCTCGAAATTAATCGCGACCTGACCGCAGGTTCGCAAGTTCCAGGTCGAACACCTGAGGAGCGCCCCAACGGGCTAATCAACATGCCAGGGATTTTCGGAACCGTTCGCACGACATCGGCAACTGACCTGAACTCGCTGCTTGAACGGATGGCGGGCAAGCTGAAGCATCATCCGTGGTACGTCGAACGGCGTCACGTCGATGAACCCTCCGGATTCGCCTTGGGCAGGACCTCCCTTGGTGTCGTAAACGCGGCCGAGCAACCCGTCCGAAACGAAGATGGTCGCTATCTCGCCGTCATGGAAGGCGAGCTTTACGACGCCGAGTTGCTCAAGAAGTCGCTCTCGGACGAAGGACATCAATTCGTCGGATCATCACATGCGGAAATTCTGATTCATGGATACGAAGCCCGAGGTCGGGATTTTTTCGTAGAGCTTAACGGCATCTTCACCGCGGCGATTTGGGACAGTCGGGAGCGGGTCCTGACGCTTGTCAACGACCGGTTCGGGATGAAGCCGCTATACTTCACGTCTCGACCCGGAGCGCTGGTGTTCGCGCCCGAGGTCAAGGCCCTCCTTGCCGACCCAGAGGTCCCTCGCGGAGTGAGTACCCGCGGAGTGGCCCAGTTTCTCCATTTCGGTCAGTTTCTCGGCGACGACACATTGCTCGGTGCCGTCCGCACACTCCCGGCGGCAGGCTGGCTAACCTATTCCCCGGATGACGACCGGCTCTCGATCGAGAAATACTGGCGGCTCGACGTTAACCAAGGGTCGAATGCGACCGATGGCTTCGAAGCGCTGGAGCGGATCGATGACGCATTCAAGAAGGCCGTGGATCGCCGGACTGGTCCCGAACATTCGCTAGGTTTGTCGCTCTCCGGGGGTCTTGATTCCCGCCTGATCCTGGGTACATCTGATCTCGACCGTGCCAAGATCACGACCGTGAGCATTGGCGTCAAGGGTAGCCTCGACCACGTGAGCGCGTCGCGAATGGCGGCGATGGTAGGCAGTCCGCATTACGAATATTACCTTGGCTCGGACTTCCTCTCGAAGTTCGAGGGCCACATGCGCGACATGGTGCATCTTACCGATGGCCAGTATCTTTGCCAATGCATCGTCATGCCGTCGTTGCCCTTGTATCGCGATCTGGGCATTGAGGTTCTCCTTCGCGGGCACGCGGGCGAGCTGATGCATATGAGCAAAGCTTATAGTTTCTCACTCGACTCCGCAGCGCTGGCTCTTCGCGACAACGCCTCGCTCGAAAAATGGGCGTTCGGCAGGATGAGCGACTGGATGATGGGGGCTGTTTCCGACGATCTCTTCGCTGGCGATTCCGCAGATCTCGCCCGCGAATCGTTGCGCGAATGCCTTGCCGAATCGGCGGGGACCGATCCTTTGATTCATCGTGTATGGCACATGTTCATCACGCAGCGATTGCGTAGAGAAACAGCGCTCTCGATGACCGAATTCGGCTCGCTGGTCGAGACCCGTCTGCCCTATCTCGACAATGACGTGATCGCCGCCCTGATCGCCGCACCGCCCAGCCTGAAAATGTACGACAGGATCCAGACCCATATCCTGACAAAGCGACGCCCTGAGTTCTTGAAAGTGGTCAACTCAAACACCGGGGCGAAAATGGGGGCGGGCATCCTTGAAAGGAAACTTTCAACTATCAGGATGAAAGTCTTCGCCAAGCTTCGTGTCCCCGGCTATCAGCCTTACGAGCGATTGGGAGCTTGGCTTCGCGAAGACCTGAAGCCCTTGGTGCGTCGACTGTTGCTCACCGGTCCCCTCCTCGAACGCGGAGTTCTTCGGCCCGACGCGGTGCGTTCCGTCGTCGAGCAGCATCTCGACGGCAGTCGCAACCATACATTCCTCCTCCTCGCCCTGATGATCTTTGAGACCGGCCAGCGCGCACTCATCGATGGGGAGTCGTCGGATCGTCCCGTCGAGGCGGTTTCGAGAAATGGTTGATTCTGCCAGACGAGAAGGTGTCGGACAACCTTTGGCGACGATCTGTCAACTCTTGATCGGTCTGGGAATGGGAGGTGCCGAGGTCTTGGCCGCACGAATGGCGCGACGACTCAGCGCCCGCTTTCGGTTCGTTTTCGCCTGTCTGGACGAACAAGGCGTTCTCGGCGACGACCTTCGAGCCGATGGGTTCTCCGTTCACGTCCTGGGCCGCCGGCCGGGAATTGATTGGCGTTGCGGACGAAGGCTTGCCGCCTTGATACGATCGGAACGGGTAAGCCTTGTCCACGCCCATCAATATACACCATTCTTTTACGCCGCCGCGTCCCGGCTCCCCTGGCGACGTCCCCCCGTCGTGTTCACTGAGCACGGTCGCTGGTTTCCTGACTTCCCTCGTCCCAAACGGATTGCTGCAAATCGTGTGCTTCTTGGCCGCCGCGACCGGGTCGTCGGCGTTGGGGAATCGGTTCGACAGGCTTTGATTCATAACGAAGGGATCGCACCCCGACGTGTCGAGGTGATCTACAACGGAATCGACCTCGACGCGTATCCTGAAGACAACGAGAATGACACCGAACCCGCCGATGTCCGGCGTGAACTCGGTGTCGGGGCCGACGATCTTGTGATCATACTGGTCGCACGGCTCGACCATCTGAAAGACCACGTCACCGCTATCGAGACGCACAAACACGTCGTCGCACGGCGTCCCGATGCGAAACTTGTTCTGGTTGGCGAAGGGCCGGAGCGTTCGAAAATCGAGGAAGCGATTCGCGCGAGAGAATTGGAGTCATCTGTCCTGCTCCTCGGTCTTCGCAAAGATATCCCACGCCTGATCCGGGCATCCGACATATTCTTGCTCACAAGTGTCAGCGAAGGGATTCCCCTTACACTCATTGAGGCGATGGCCGCGCGAAGGCCGGTCGTTTCGACTCATGTCGGCGGGGTCGGTGAGGTGGTTGATGGAGGTAAGACAGGACTTCTGGCTCCTTCCGGAGATGCTCCCGCTCTCGCCAATCATCTCCTGTCGCTGGCAAATAATCCCTCGCTCCGGCGAGAATTCGGTAGGCTAGGGAGGCGTCGGGCAGAGGATCTTTTCTCGGAAACCCATATGATGGAACGATACGACCGGCTCTACCGTGAGACGATCGGACACGGATGAAGACTTCGAATGATCCACCACCCTCGTTGCTTGTTTTCTCGGATGACTGGGGACGACATCCGTCGAGCTGTCAGCACTTGACGGCTCGCCTGCTCGATCGACATGACGTGACCTGGGTCAATACGATCGGGATGCGTGTGCCGAAGTTTGATAAAGCGACGATCAGCCGCGGCATGGAAAAGGTCCGGAACTGGTCTGGCCTAGGTAAGCCAAGCCCCGGCAAGGCGTCTCCGCTTCCCGCGCGTCTGCGTGTGTTCAGCCCGAAGATGTGGCCTTGGTTCGGCTCGTCTTTCGACCGCCGGATCAACCGCGAACTCCTACTGCGACAGTTGACCCCGATCGTTGCGAATCTACTCGCTCCGCCGATCGCGATCACCACGATACCCATCGTCGCCGATCTGATGGGCCGCCTTCCTGTCGCGAGATGGGTATATTACTGTGTTGATGACTTCAGCGTGTGGCCCGGTCTAGACCAAGAGGCCCTGCGAAGGATGGAAGGACCACTGATTGAAAGGGCCGACGTTCTGATCGCGGCCAGTGTAGCCCTTCAAGACAGGTTTGCGGGACTCGACCGCGCGGCCCATTTGCTTACTCATGGCGTCGATCTCGGCCTATGGACAAATCACGACGAAGAATCCCAACCTTTGCCTGCACTTGACGGCATCCCGCGTCCACTGGTGGTCTTCTGGGGACTCGTCGATCGACGACTCGACCTCACGATTCTCGAACGGCTTTGTGGGGATTTGACCGAGGGAACCGTCGTGCTGGTCGGCCCCGAATCCGACCCCGATCCGACGTTGGACAGCATTTCCAGGTTGGTCCGGCGGCCTGCGATGCCCTATACTGAGCTACCGCGTCTCGCTCACGAGGCAAACGTCCTGGTGATGCCTTATGCCGACTTGCCCGTGACTCGGATGATTCAGCCACTGAAGTTGGCGGAATATCTCGCCACCGGAAAGCCCGTCGTCGCTCGAGACCTTCCCGCCAATCGCCCTTGGGCCGACGCCCTCGACCTGGCCGACTCTCCCGAAGCGTTCTCGGGGGCTGTTCGCACTCGTCTAGCCACCGGTTTGGTCGAGTCGCAGCGGGGTGCCCGCGCAAGGTTAAGCGAAGAAAGCTGGGACGCGAAAACGGAAGCGTTTGAGCGCTGGGTGTTTGGCGGAGAATCGAGCGAGGCGATTGCTCTCGAATCGACGGAGGTCACCCGCAGATGAAGTCGCAAGAGCCCACGGTTGTGCTCGAAACGCGAGTCGTCCGCGGCTCGGGCGGAGGTCCCGACAAGACGATCCTGAACTCGCCAAGATTCCTTGACGGACAGGGATATCGGGTTGTCTGCGCCTATATGCACCCGCCCGATGATCCGGGATTCCCGGCGCTTCGCAAGAAAGCCGAACGTTGGGGAGCGACGTTGCTTTCGGTACCTGACCGAGGCCCGTTCGATCCGCGGGTGTTACTCGAACTTCTCCGGATCTGCCGTCGAGAACGGGTGACGATCTGGCACGGTCACGATTACAAGAGCAACCTCGTCGGCCTGCTGCTCCGACCGTTCTGGAAGATGCGTCTCATCACCACGGTTCACGGCTGGGTCGATCACCGCATCCAGCTCTATTACTGGATCGATCGGTTTTGTCTGCGTTATTACGAGCGCGTCATCTGCGTCTCGAAAGACTTGTACGAGCAGAGCTTAGCTTGCGGCGTTCCTGAAAGCCGTTGCATCTTGATCGAGAATGCGGTCGAAATCACCGAATTCGCTCGCACGATGAGCCCGTCCGAAGCACGAGCCCGGCTTGGCGAAAACTCGATCCGACCGGTAATCGGGGCCGTGGGAAGGCTTTCCGCCGAGAAGGGATTCGATGTCCTCATTCGGGCCGCCGATCAACTTCTTTCCGTGGGGCATGACTTCGAGGTCTGGATCGTCGGCGAAGGAGATCAGCGCGAACCGCTTCAATCGTTGATCGACGGATTCGGCCGAGGCGAAAGGATTCGCTTGCTGGGATATCGTACGGACCCGACAGAAGTTTATCAGGCGATGGACATTTACGCTCTGAGCAGCCTGCGTGAAGGATTGCCGAACGTGGTACTGGAAGCGATGGCTCTGGGCCTGCCCGTGGCGGCGACGCGGATTGCGGGCGTTCCCTTGCTGGTTCAGGACGGTGAGAATGGCCTCATCGTCGAACCCGGCTCGGTGGAAGAACTAAGAAACGCTCTAGGCAGACTACTTGCGGATTCCGACCTCTGCGCGAGGCTCGGTCGAGAGGCCCGCGCGACCGTCGAAGCACGCTACAACTTTCACGCCCGGATGGAAAAGATTCGCGGCGTTTTCGACGAGCTTCTGAATTCTGGAAATTCTTCCTCAAGCGCGTTCTCCATGATGGTTCAAGCGGATAGCTCCAGTCGTTGAGGATGTCGAAGCCATGAAACGCATCGCCGAGCTTGATTCCCTTCGAGGCCTCGCCGCGATTGCGATCGTGCTCTACCACGCGATCCCCTGGCGGTTTCCATTCGGGTGGGTTTCCGTTGACATGTTTTTCGTCCTATCAGGCTATTTGATCACCGGAATAATTCTTGAAAACGCTGGACGCGACGACTTCTTGAAAGTGTTTTACGCGCGACGATCGTTAAGAATCTGGCCACTATATTACGCGACGCTGTTATTCTTATTGGTCCTGAATTCGTTCATGTCGTCCCCTCATCCGATCCTAGGGCTTCCCTACTACCTGACATTCACCCAAAACGTCCCGCGTTACTGGGGTAGTGAGACGCCGCCTTTTCTTGAATATTTCAGCCATACCTGGACTCTCGCGATCGAAGAGCAATTTTATCTCATTTGGCCCGCATTGATCTTATTAGCAGGTTCTAAACGGGTCGTCCCTCTAGCCTTCGTTTTTATGGTGATCCCGGTGACCGCACGAGCGTTGGGGTTTCATGAAAGCCTGTTATTATCACGCTGCGACGGTTTCGCTTTAGGGGGCTTGCTCGCTGCGATCGTCTCGGGCGTTACCCGGGGAGATGCTCCCCCGCTCTGGCTCCGCCCGGCACTTGTCTTGACCGGAGTTGTCTCAATAACGTATTTGGGAATCGTTCAAGCATACGGCCACCTGACGCAGGGGATAGACTTCACGTTGCCGTCGGTGACCCTGTTTGTCATCAATCTTTTCTTCTTCAGTATCGTCGGTCTCGTTCTCCTGGCCGCCGGCCACCCCGTTCTTGCCTGCTTGCGAATGAGGTGGCTTTGTTACATCGGGACGATCAGTTACGGTCTGTATGTCTATCATTTCTTCTTCTGCCGGATCTTTCTCTGGCTCAATGATACTTGGTTGGGTCGTCCCTGGTGGGTTCCTCTGGCGATCCTGGGACTGGGAATCGTGACCGCGGCGCTCTCCTGGGAGTTCTTCGAGCGGCCGATACTGTCGTTCAAGTCACAATTCGAATACGGTCAAGAATCGCGGTCGGAACGAAAACTAGTAGAGCCGGTCATCCTGAGCGGCTCGAAGATCGCGCCCTGATCGAACGACTTGTTCACACATCTTTGATGGGGCTCTTGGCGATGTCTATCGTTCGATCCATCGTGACGGTCGAGGAACACGGCCTGCGCGAACTCGACTCATGCCTGCCTCGACTTGCCGATTATGTTCGATCAACAGGTCGCACCGCACTAAGCCGCGATCCTACTTGGCTACTCGTGCTGGCCGAGGGGCTCGGACATGAGCCCTATTGCCTTGAGGCCGTGGATACGGAAAGTGGCCGAACCCGAGGCGTTTTACCGCTGTCGTTTGTGCATTCGTTCTTGTTCGGCCGATTCCTGGTGAGCCTGCCTTATTTAAACACCGGGGGAGTCGTTGCCGACGACGAAGGAACCGCCAACGCATTGATCGATCGGGCCGTGGATATTGCCGCGAAGCGAAAAGCCCGACACCTGG
>JAYVYS010000796.1:0-4872 GCA_043784005.1 Isosphaeraceae bacterium | reverse complement strand
GTTCGGGCGCGGAGGACGGTGGGATCGGTCGGACGTGTTCCGGGTCTTGCCACTCGATTTTCCCCGCGTCTCCCCAGATTTGTTCGAGACTGTAGTATTCACGCGCCTCGATCGAGAAGACGTGGACGACAAAGTCGCCGTAATCGATCAGGACCCAGCGCCCCTCTTCCGACCCTTCCATGCCGAGCTTGAACTCGCCTCTCCGCTTCATCTCGGCATCGATTTCCTCGGCGATGGCATGGCTTTGACGTCGCGAGGTCGCGGTAACGAGAAGAAAGAAATCGACGAGCGAGGTTGCCTCGCGAAGGTCGAGCAGAAGGATATCCTTACCTCGATTGTCGTCGGCGATCCGAGCGCACGCGCGAACGTTCTCGGTCGCGACGGCCGCGCGCGCCGGGGTGGCCCGAGCAACCGCGGAGTGCGGGACGTCGTCCTGCGAGATTTCTTCGCGACGAGCCCGACGACGGCGCGGACTATCGACAGTGGGCTTGTCGACGTGAAGGTTTTCGGGTTGGTCGGGCAGCGGTGCGTCGGTCACGGTGTGGGGTTCAACCATCAGTTCTCGTCCAAAACATCTAGAAGACGGCGGCGATCCTTGTGGACCCAACGGCAACAGACGTTGGCGGTTCGGAATCAATCTCGTCCCGAAGAGGAGCCCTTCGGGCGAAGACACCCCGACCTGAATGCAGGTTCGTCGATCCTTAATATTCTATCCAGTCGGCGCGGGGGTGACCATCGCAGAAACGCGCTCGATCGAATCCCGAGCCGACGCGATTCCTCAGCCTGACGTATTCAGTGATCGTCTCGCGGTCCGGAAACGATAGTCACAGATGAGAGCGGAGGGTGGCGAGTGGATCGCCCGTCTCAGAATGAAGACTCCGAAGCAGAGCGATCCGAGGCCTGTCTCGGGTACGAATGAGGGCGGTCACTTGTTGAAATTCGTCGGATACCTGTGGTCGTACCCTCAGCGGTACCACGTCATGGTTTGGTTTGGAAACTATCTCCGGGAGGGATTCTGGCGAATGAGTGGCGTTGTTGAGGAACTGGCCACTTATCCCTACCTGTTTGGATTCGAACGATTGGACCGTAAGGACGAATGCCGGGCGCGACAGATGCGTCAAAGCCTGGGATTGCGCCGCTGCGTGGTGAGCTGGGAGCGGCAACACGATGGGCAATGGAGAGCACGGCTCTCAGGCCCCCGTATCGTGGTCACGATCGAACGTACCGCGAAGAGCCGGGGCCTGGCGATCCTCCGCGCGGAAACCGCGATGAACCGGATTTTATCGAGTCACCCCGTCAATAACATGCCACCATCGCCCGAAATCATCGACCCTTCCTGATGCCGTCCGAGAGCTTTAAGCCGTTCTTTGTTTCCCATTGACCCGAATCACCCTCAACAGAACCAGAGAAAAAGCACCGCAATGGCAATGAATCCCTTTCGCGAGGCGTTAGGCCAAGCCGGCCTCAGCGCGTTCCAACACGAAAAGTCGTTCAAGCCCGAAGCCGACGCCGCCCTCGCGAATTTCCAAGCCCTTCGCGACGACCTGGAACGACAAGTTCGCCGCGGCGATCTCACACCCAAGGTCGCCCGAGAAAAAGCTTCGGTCGCCGCCTCCCGGCTCAAGATCACCCTCACGCGCCAGTCGGAAGCGTTCAGTCCGGTTCCTCGGGTCTTCCTTGATCGACTGGTCGAAGCGAGCAATGCCCGCAAACGCGCACTCGATCACCTCTCTCTTGAAGGCCTCCAGCGCGAGACGAACCGGCTTCTGAGAATGACGTTGATCGAACAGCAGTTGCAAACCCGGATTCGCGAATTCGAAGGCCGAACCTACACCCGCGCCATGCCCGGCGGTATGACCGCGCCGAGCCTTGAGAGCCTGCTTTCGTTTCATCACACGGCCAGTCAAGCCGGTGACGAGGCCGCCGTGGAATGGGGGCGTCGCCAGCTTGAAGCGATTCGCCCCAGGATCATGGATCAATCCGACCTGAGAAAGATCGACCAGGCCTGCGACCGACCCGATGCCGTGAATCCTCGAATCGTTTCCGTTTATCTTGAGGCACTCAAGACGGCGGATTCCCAGTCTCTCGAAACGTTCGTCACCAACGCCCTTGAAGGCCGTGACGCCAATGCCTGCGTCGCCTCGTTCCTGTTAGCTCGCGAGCAAGAATCGGGTTCCTCGCTCCGGTGGGTTCGTAACGTCCTTAACGGCCTGGGTGCCTTTCCCGATGTTTCGCTGACAACCCTCCGGACGCTTGAGGCCGAGGCGCGTGGCGCGGATTCCGAGGCCGCGCGAGCCCAGGCCGACTATGCCATCGCGATCGCTCATGCTCAGGTGGATCTCGCGGGGGTCGAAGCACCGTCAAACGAAGACCTTGCCCTTCAATCGAGGCTTCGCGCCCTCCCCGTGGCCAAGCTCGGAGAACCGATCGGCCTCAGGCTCGCGCGTCGAGGAACGCTCCCTGACGATCCGGAAACCGAACGCGACGGTGAGCTTTCGACAGACTGACGAATCGGATGCGGCCCGTGTCCCCATGCGGCGAATCCGTCCCTCGGATTTAAGATTCGAGAGATGACATGATCACTTTTCGTGTAGGGAATGTCTCGCCTTTGGAATCGGGAGTCATGTGTCCCGAATGTCGTCTCTCGAATCCATGATTATTAAAAATCGATGTATCATCACAACATTGCATTTTGCCGTTGTCCATGAAACACCAGCTTGTCGAGCAGCCCGTGTCACACGATCAATCCGCGCCCCGATGAAATCTGATTTCTTCATAACTGCGAAGGGTAAGTAGTCCCGATGGTCGATCTGCCTGAGAACGGCATTCCCGTGATGAACGCACTGCTTGGGGCACCTTTGGCCTGGCAGTCCCCGGCGCAACTTGCCGATGCGCTCGGCCGTGAATTGGAAGAGACGCTGGACCTGCTTTGCAACCTTGATGTGGTCGGTTGGCTTGAAGTCTGGGATTGCGAAGAGGGTCCGCTCATCACCCTCTCGCCTTTCGCCGCCGCTCGGCTCTGCGTCCGCATCGTCGAGGTCGGGCCGGGTGAAACCCCACGTTGGGCCGGGGCGGGAGACCCTGATCCCACCCCGCGTCGAGCGAAAGGTGTTTTCCTCAGCGTTCGGAGCGCGGAGCTGGAATACGTCGTCGATCCCCTCTCGCTCATCGAGATCGACATCGACGAGAATCGGACCGAACCACGCCAGGAAGAATCGCGGGCGAACGGTCGTTACAGCGAGGGACCTCGTCCCTGGCTCCTTCTCGGCCAAGGGCTCACGCCCTGGCCTGGCCCGACAGCCCTGCGGAATGAACCTTGCCCCGCGTGCGGCGGGCAACTCTTACAACCCATTATGTATTGTCTGTATTGCGATCGTTGGGGTCGAGACCGACCTGATGCGAACGTGCCTAAAACGGGTCAGGCCAGTGTGCCGGGATCACGAATATCTTGCCAGCGCGGCCAAAAGGTCGAAGAACAGCAGACCCGGGCTCAGTGGGAACGCACTCGTCGAAAATCGCGTCGCAGGAAACGCAATCAAGAACAAATTCAAGAAGAGCGCCAACGCAAGGTGAAGGGTTCGGCACCGACCTCGCAACAGGAAGCGCCTCCAGGCTCAAAGGCGATGGGGCTTGGCCTCTCCGGCCCGCCCCGAGCCGCATCCGCGAATTCCAAAGTGAGCCGGGATGGCGGGATTCGGGCGTCGTCGCTTTGAATCGACTGGAATCGGAATGCGATCTGCCCGATAATCCATGCGAGATGGAAAGTTGGGCCGAATTCCGATTCCGCCGCCATTTTCCTTCCCTCTCGTCCCACGGACGCGAGGGTTAAATGATGGATTCATGAGCGAGTACGTCGATGACCGCGAATGTGACGAACCGACGGCAGTTCTTTCGGAATTCGGGCATTGCCGCCGGCACCCTCGCCGGCCTGGGTCTCGACCTCAAGCCGGCCGCCGCCGCGACCGCCAAGCTCAAAATTCAGGGCGGACGCGAAGTGCCAAGCGTCTGCCCTTATTGCGCTGTGGGTTGTTCGCAGCTCGTGAGTGTCCGCGACGGTCAGATCATCAACATTGAAGGGAATCCCGATAGCCCGATCAATCGCGGCACGCTCTGCCCGAAAGGAGCCGCGGCGTTTCAGCTCGCGGTCAACCCAAACCGGCTGACCAAGGTGATGTATCGGGCCCCGTTCGGCAAGGAGTGGGAAGAGAAACCCCTCGAGTGGGCGATGGACCGAATCGCCGAGCGTATGAAGGCCTCGCGCGACGCCGGTTTTACAGAGAGCTGGTCGACCAAGGACCGCGACGGCGAAACCGTGACCAAGAAGGTCAACCACTGCGCGACGATCGCCTCGCTCGGCGGCGCGACGATGGACAACGAGTGGAACTACGCTCATTTGAAGATGTGGCGAAGTCTCGGGCTCATCTGGCTCGAAAATCAAGCGCGGATCTGACACAGTGCGACCGTGCCCGGTCTGGGCACTTCGTATGGGCGCGGCGGTGCCACGACCAATCAGATGGATGTCCGGTTCGCCGACGCCATTCTGATCATGGGGTCGAACATGGCCGAGTGTCACCCGGTGTCGTTTCGATTCGTCATGCAGGCGAAGCTGAACGGGGCCAAGGTCCTTCACGTCGACCCGCGATTCACTCGCACCTCGGCCATGGCCGACGTTTACGCTCCTCTCCGCGCGGGGTCCGATATCGTCTTTCTGGGCGGGCTCATCCGTCACGTCCTCGAAGAGGAGAAATATTTCAAGGAATACGTTGTCGCCTACACGAACGCCACCACGCTGATCACCGACGAATATCAAGATACCGAGGACCTCGACGGGCTCTTTTCCGGGTTTGACGCCGAACGCAAGGAATATGACCC
>JAYVYS010000795.1:0-5815 GCA_043784005.1 Isosphaeraceae bacterium | reverse complement strand
ATCGCGAGCCCGATCTGCTTGAGATTATTGATGCACTGCGCACGCCTTCCCGCCTCACGCGCACTTTGCACCGCGGGAAGCAAGAGGGCGATCAGAACGGCGATGATCGAGATCACGACGAGAAGCTCGATCAGGGTGAACCCGCGCGGGTTGCGTTTTGGAATGTTCGGTATGTACATCACGGGAAATCCCCCCTCTGGAGTCGATCTTGCCGTAGAGTACGGGCGCGAGGTGAATCTCTACGACGGCGATTGCGATGGATGAAACCGCCTTACATGGATCGTACACGATTCCGTCGCCCTTGTGACGGGGTCGCCCAAGAGAAATCCCGCGAGTGTTGACGAGTCGTCAAATCGAAAAGGCGGGGGGCGCTTTTTTAGTCGCGCCACCCGCCGTATTTTCGAAGCGATCAACTCAACAACCAAGTCCGAGGCTTACCTCGCACCCACCTGACCGGGCAAGATGTTGTTGGGACCTTTCGCGGCTCCCGCTCCGCCGGCTCCGGCTCCAAAGAGTGGAGTGTTGATGTATTTGAGGGTCCGGTAGGCGAAGCCGAATTGAAGGCCGGTATTCAAGAGTGTCTGGATCGGCGCGATTGCCTTGTCAAGGGCCAGGGTCGCACGGACCAAGGGGTCGCGATACACCACGATGCGGTCGCCAGGCATGATCTGGTAGTTGGTCGTCGGATCGCCGGCGCTGATGATCGCCGCGAGATTGATCGGTAGCACCTGTTCGCAACACGCACCCGGGGGAGCGGGACGAACCAGGCGGATGTTTTGTTGCGACGCGGTCGGAATCAGACCGCCCGCGTAATTAATGGCGTCGAGCACGGTTTCATTACCGGTGATCGGCATCTTTCCGGGTGCGGCCACGTCGCCCTGAACGTAGTAAAACTTACTATTGTAAGCCGTCACGTCGACGAAGACCCGGTTGGAATCCCGAGGCTCGATTTCTTTATAGGCCCCATCTTTGGGGTCGATCTCGGTCAGCCCGAGGACTTCGTCCGGAAGGAATTTGCGAAGATGGAGTACGACTTTCTCCTTGATTTCATCGGTCGTGAGTCCTGCGACGAAGACCTCGCCATAGAAACCCAGAGAAATCTTTCCGTCGGGCTTGACGAGCCGTTCGCCCGAAACAGGCCGGCCTGGTAAGGCTTCAAGAACCTCGACAATAATGAGGTCGGGGGGCTCGACGACGTATTCGGGCATCGAGACTTTCTTGAATTCCGAGGGGATATTGCTCTTGGCGATCTTTTCCTCGGGCGTTTTGATCGTCTGGCAACCCGCAGCCAGGGCGAGGGTCATCGCGGCCAACAGCCAGCCGTGCCCGCGGTGTTTGAGCCTCTCGCGATCCATGCGATACTCCCTCCCGGCTCCCCGGGACCGGCTTACGTTAGGCCCACGCCACATTGGGGTCGGCCGTGTACCCGTTCCTTCGGTACGTTGTCGCGAGCGAGGGCTCGTCAACGCCACCGAACTGATCGCCCTCCCGTGAGGGCTCGACCTTCCGCATCCCTGCGGGACCGGTCTTGACACGACATACATCGGCACGAACGCCGCCGAGCTTAAAATCGAAAAGGCGAACTTCACCGACTCTGCCCAATTGTCGGCAAAGAACGGGCTTGCCGGTTGTAGTAATGCCTCGCCCCAGGTGTGATCGCGGTTGTCGTACGGTTGAAGTATCGCGAAGCCAACGCGCCAGGAACATTCGACCCGGTCGGATGTTTGTTATCAGCAAAACGGTGCTCTATGCTCAACCCCGCAGGAGCCTGCCGCGTTCCGCTCGGAATCCCTGTGCCGACTCCACCGCCGGCCTGCCTCGCCGCCATGAAATAGAGGGCCATCGTGCCAGTATCTAGCGGCTGTTGGCTCAGCGCGGCGGCGTACGGGTTCATAAAAGGATTCGCGTAGGGCGTTGCGAACGGATTGGCGGTCGTGCCCGATGCTCCGACCTGCCCTAGCGCGGAACCCCCGCAACTTGCCGAGATGACCCCGGCCACAAGTGAAACCCAGAGGACTCGAGCCGGTCGCCCGTTCATTGGACTCCTCCTTGTCGATACGTCATCGGGGCATTGCCGAGTCGATCGTCCTGATTCGACCATTCGCTAACTAATTTCGGTCCGAAGACCCGGCGGAGATGACCCTTTCACACCTGATACTTCTCTGGAATAATCGCACTCCCTGGAAAACCCTGCCTACGCGGACTCGTCGAACCCCCTTGTTTGTGGAACCTCGCTGGTTTATCTGATTTGACTAGAGTCCGCCTTTGCGGAACTCCGATCGAACGAACGATGCACTAGGATCACGGGTCATGGACATGAAATGGTGTTCAGTCCGACTCTTGGTCACCTGAAACCGGCGAGGCGAGGATGCGGACACGATCTCAAAATCGATTAGGATGGTCGGCGGCGTGGGCGCTGGCGCTGGTCTTTGGCGCACCTGCTTTCGCATCGGCTCAGACCACAGAGCTATTCCCGTTCCGAAGCATTCGGCGCGAACGGGTTCCGTTCTCGATGGAAGACCCGGTCTACAAGCTTTATCGCAATGAGTACCACGGTTATCACCCGACCTGTTGGCGGAAGTTCCCGACCGGTTGGGGCTGCCCAAGTCCTGAGGGACCCGACTCCGCCAAGGCTTTCAAGGATTTGCCTCGCGACAAGCCCGACGCCGCGGAGCCGGTCGATGACGGCGGCGCGGACAACGGAGCGGCCATGCCCGGGGCTGGCGCTGACCGGCCGGCGCGTGGTGGCGGCGGCCGAGGGGCACTTCCTCCGCTTCCCGCTGGCGACCGCTCACCTTTTGATCTTGAGCAGCCGGGAGCGGCGACTCCGGCGCCGGTCAAGCCGCCCGAGACCAATCCGGCACCCGGGCCGGGCGCGGTTGAAGGTGGCGCGGGACTTCCACCCGCCGTCGAGCCCGAAGCCAACATGCCCGCCGCACCGCCGGCCTCTCGGGGTGTCGAACCGGAATCCGCACAGCCGCTCTTGGCTCTGCCCGACCCGACCGTAGAGCCCTCATCGGGAGCGGCGGTCGTCAGTGCCGATGCCACCATGATGTCCCCCGCCCCGCGCGCACGAGCACCGAGACGCACCAGCTTGATCGGCAACCTCTTCAGCGGTCTGGGCCTCCGACGTCGTTGAACTTCGTTCACCACGGATCGAATCGTTGCTCAAAGGGAGTCGCGCTCGCGGCTCCCTTTTTTTCGTTCGAAGGAACCCCTCTCGATTCAGGCAACGATCCATAGCGAGGGAGCAAGCTCCAGCACTCCAGAGCTGTCGTGAGGGCCCGTTGGACGTTGTTCGTGGAGGGCCCTTTGGCATGCGAGTGCTCGGAACTTGCAAAGGGTGATCGAGAAAATCCCGCGGCCGAGCCTGGGACAATCCGCAAGCCACTGTTCGCCGAAGGATTGCAATGTAGACTAGTCAGTCTGAGGGCTTTGCGTCAGCCCGCATCTTTCTTGATTGACAACGGCCGGAGCGACGTGTAGCGATCAAGCAAGGCTGTCGATTTGGGCCTTGAAACGGTCCAATGCAATGATCATCGTCAATGCTGTTCGGCGGAATGCCCAGATTGCAAAGGCGGAATGAGTTTTGTCCAGTCCTTGTTAGGCGGAGAGGACATCATCCACGCTGAAAATGTGTGAAATGCCAGTTAGCAAGTCACAAATCGACCGGCTCGGGGACCGGCTAAAAGGCGCTCCCCACACCGAGAGCGATCTTCGATTGCTCGACGGTCGTTTGGCGAGGCTTACGAGGCTGTAGTCCAAACGATGCGTCAGCGCGGTGAGTTCCCGACGGGAAGACTGGCCAAGTCCACGCTCTCGATCGTGGAGAAACTCCGCCGCGAGAGTCTCCGACTAAGCCAAATGCAGGATATCGCAGGGTGCAGGGTCGTCGCTGGAAATGTTTTGGTACAAGAGCAATTCGTTGCGTCCTTAAGAACCGACTTCCCTAAAGCATCCGTAATAGACCGCCGCGATAACCCCAGCCACGGTTACCGAGCGGTCCATATCATCGCCGAGATATCCGGAAAGCCGATCGAGATCCAGGTGCGGACGTGTCCCTGCAACACCTGTGGGCGGAAGTTTCGGAAAAATCTTCCGACGTCCTTGATCCAACGATCAAGTATGGTGGCGGCTCCGAGTTGTGGCGAAACTTCCTCACACAGTGCTCCGAATTGGTTGCTCTTTACGAGGAGATCGAGAAAGGCCTTTCCATTGCGGTGGCGTTCAAGGAGGCGGCGCATGCAGCTTATGAGACGGCTAAGAATTCCGTTGCCAAACTGGCCGAGCACCAGGTACCCGACGACCAGGTACAAGAATTCGCAGGAAACCTGGAAGAGTCGGCACGCGAGATGGAACGCGTCGAACAAAAGGATCAAAAAACCCGAAGAGAGTTGGTACGCCTGTCGAATTTGATCACCGTCATTTTGACCGGGGCGATCTCAGGGCTAGACGAACTGAAGAGCCCGAAGTAATGATTTTCCTCATCGAATACAACCGGAGCGAAGGAAACATCGTCACCTTTCAAGCCTTCGACGACTCGCATCGGCGGGACGCCGAGGACTCGCGGCTCGGGATCGAGTTGGATCTCAACCGCAAAGGGATAGTCCACGAAGTTGTCCTGCTGGATGCGGCAAGCGAAGAGGCGTTACGCCTGACGCACCGGCGCTACTTCGAAGACCTACGCCAGATTCTGGAGGACAAAAAGGGTTGGGAATCGATTTCGAATAACAATGGTCGCCTAACCAACGGATGCCATTGACCGGGCTGGCATTTTCTCTTTCCGTGGTACGAAGTTTTCGCAGCCGGCCTGGCAACTGATCCGAGCCTTTACGATCGGCGAGGGTCTCCAGATCCCGTCGTTCTTGGACATAAATCAAGCCGAAATAAAGGTTTCAGGCATGACGTAGCTTGGAGACCCTCGCCGATCGTGATACACGAAGGGGTCGGGAGACGCGCGCCGATCGCGATGCTCCCTCTCGCGGCGCGGTGGTCTGCCAGAATCCGTTGCCACACCCACGTTGGGTTCTCAACGACCTTTGAATTGACAGAATCATCCGCGTGGATAGAATCTTCAACGAACAGGAGCGGCCCAACCGGTCCGCGCGCAGTGCATGCGACTCGCCCGCCGTACATTCGGATGGATCCGCCTTGAACACGGTGGACCGGCGGTGCCATGGAGGTCTCCCTTGATGGCCAGCCCCAGCCGTATTTCGGCGCTGATTTTCCAGGTCGTTTTCGCGGCCTCGATCGTTGTCCTTGGAAGCACCGAGTCCTTCGGATTCGTCCAGGGTTTGGACCCGGCTGAGACCAAGACAAAACCCTCCGAGGCCTCCGAGCCCTCCTCGCCTGAAACCGCACCCGCCAAACCGGCGTCAAAAAAGGTCCGAGCGGCTGGCACTAAGTCGTCGACCTCGGGCACGGTCGCGGATAGCTCCTCGGTCGGCAGGCGGAGTATTATCCGGCTCTTCGCCGAAGCGAATCCGATGCTCTGGCCACTTTTAATCTGCTCGGTGGTGGCCTTGGGATATGCCCTGGAGCGCCTGGTTGCGTTGCGTCGCGAACGGGTGATTCCTAAAGACTTCGTCAGCCGATTTCTCGATCGTCTCGCCAGTGGCAAGCTCGATCGGGATCGGGCGGTCGAGCTTTGCAAGGCGAACGATAGCGCGATGGCCCGGATCTTCGCCCAGGTGGTGGGCTATTGGGGTCAGCCCGCGGCAACCATCCGACAGGCAATCGGGTACGACGCGGCAGGCGAGGTCGTTGATCTCAAACGCAATATCCGGGTCCTGAACGGAACCGCCACACTGGCACC
>JAYVYS010000794.1:0-3541 GCA_043784005.1 Isosphaeraceae bacterium | reverse complement strand
GACGCGAGCACGTCTCGCTCGATACCAGGTTGCGGTAGAAAGCTCCACGTTCTCCAAAGGAACGGCACGATCCTTCTGAGTTGAACCTGTAGAGAATTGACGTCGATCGGAGTCAAGTGTAATCTGACGTGGTCGATTGAGACCGCCTGTTTAAAAGCCGGTGGATCGTCGCGACGAAACCTGTCATCATCCATCGATCTATCATCACGCCGAATTCGTCGCGAACAGAATCCGGGAGGGCTCCGGAACGATACCGGTTCGCCCGCGCGGCCACGGAAGGCCGCCCCGGTTGCGACGCCAATTCGTTTGCAAGGGTTTTCAACTCGTCAAATGGGTCGAACCCCCCATTCATCCAACCTCGCTACTTCACGCCGACGTATCAACTTCATTGAAAGCGTGAAGCCGCACCCGGAATGCCTCTCGCAACGGAAGATCGGCGTAAGAGTCGCATGCTCTTGTCCAACGACCGCCTTGGCAAATTGGTGAGCTAGCGCGATCGCACTCACCATCGCCTATCCAAACACGTGTCGAGCATGTCAGGGCGGAAAGCCGTTTCGCGGTCGTAAGCCCCGGTCCTCACGGTGGAAAGTGATCCCTCGAAAGAAAGTGGTGGAGACGTCCGTCGGGCACGATTATGATGACGCGGCAGAGCAGGTTTGCTCCGGCCCCATTCCATCACTCCGGCCTACACCCGAGGGCGAATCCTCGCACCCACGCAAGGATCAAACTGTTATGGAAATCCGCTCCAACGTCGTCGATCTATCACGCCGAACGTTTCTGAAAGCGGCGGGCGCGAGTGCCGCGACGTTCGGTGGAACCCTCAACGTTCCGTTCGTTCATTCCGCCGGAAAAGCGGAAGCAAAGTCCGCGATCGTTGGCGAGGGTGAATATCGTTACGAGTGTCAGCACGATTGGGGCCAAGTACCCGGCCATATAAACTGGTTCGAGACGCATGGCGTCGCGATCGACAAAGCAGGAAATGTCCACATCAAGCACCGCGCGGGAGCTGAGAATCCGACGTCCTCCGCCTCGGCTCAAGATACGATTGTCGTCTTTGATCCCGATGGTAAATTCATTCGATCCTTCGGCAAAGAATACCACGGCGGAGGACACGGCATCGATATCCGCGAAGAGAATGGACAGGAGTTTCTTTATCTTTCGTGCATGATGCCCGTGAATCTCGTCGTCAAGACGGATCTGAAGGGTGAGGTTGTCTGGAGGAAGGAACGGAAAGACTTGGCCCTCTGCCATAAGTACGACGACGAGAAAGCCAGGTTCTCCCCCACCAACATCGCCTTTGCACCCGGCGGGGGATTCTATGTCGCTGACGGGTATGGATCGAACTATATTCATCAATATGATAAAAATGCATACTGGGTGCGGACCTGGGGCGGGACGGGCACTGATGTCGGCCAGTTCAAGACGCCTCATGGAATCTGGTTGGACGATCGTGTCGGCCACGACCCCGCTCTGGTGGTGGCCGACCGCGCTAACGCCAGGCTTCAATATTTCGATCTCGATGGCCAGCCGCTCAAGGTCGTCCAGGGAGTGAGTTTTCCCGCCCATTTCGACATTCGGGGCGATGTCTTGCTCGTGGCCGACCTCCATGCGCGGGTGACGTTAATGGACAAAGAGAACAAGGTCATCACCCACCTCGGCTATGATCCCGAGTGGACGAAAAAGGTTTTGGACGGCTTCAAAATGAGGTCCCAGCCCGCAACGTGGGCTCCCGGCCGATTCATTCATCCCCATGATGCATGCTTTGATCAGCAAGGCAATATCTTTGTGGCGGAGTGGGTCTCGACCGGCCGCATCACCAAGCTGAAAAAAGTCTAGCGAGACTTCAAATTCATCGAGTCGCAGCCAATTGGGCCTTAAAGATGAGTTATCCCCTCGCTCCTTTTGCCGAGGGGTCATCGTTGATTCCTTCGCGCTGCGGAACAATTCGGTTTCTTATCCCATGACACACTGAAATTACTCCGCCCATGCCCGCTTTCATCCATCTTCCGTGTCCTTGCGGCCGCACTCTTCGTGCTGGAGAGGATCAGGCTGGCTCATCGATTCGCTGCTGGGGTTGCGGAGGCGAGGTCGTCGTCCCGCTCCCCAAAGTCGGTGACAGGCTTTGGGGAGAATTCAGACGTTCGTTGAGAAACGCTTTGCGCCCGGGTTTTTTTTTCCTGGCGTTGGGATTCGGGATGGTGCTCTCGTTGTTGCTTTCCGTGCCCTACGCCGGTCGGTGGTTGGGGTTGGCATTCGCGCTAATAATGGCGGTGCTTTATCAGGATGCGATCCGAGCCGCGGGTGAGGGGCGGAAGGGAGAGCGAGTCGGATTTTCGTCTTTGATTCGCAACGGGTGGCTTGTGCGTTGGCCGCTGGCTGCACTCGCCGTCGTTGCCCTCTTCGCACCCGTTTATTTCAGGAACTGGGGACAGCTTCTGCCAGGAGCGCGATCGCTTCCCATAGAACGAACGCTCATGATGTTCTCATTCGTGATGTGGTTGACGGTGCCCCTTGTTCTCCTGGCTGCAAACGCGCACGACGGCGCTGGACGTCTCGATTCGAGTCAAGCCTTCCTGACAATGGGGAATCATCCGAGGGCGATCTTTTTCGCACTCCTGGTCCTGCCGATAGGCCTTTGCGTGATCGAGTTCGGTCTGGTGTTGTTCGCCTGGTATGAGAATGTGCTCCCAATGTATGTGTGTGACCTTTTCCCGACTCCAATGAAGGTTCTCAGCGACGATGGTGCGAAGTATCTTATCTTTTACTACGATCTCAACTCATATGAGCGTCCGATCGCATTAGTACAAGAAAATGGAATTCCGGACTATATCCGGGCGATGCGTCGCGGCTTTTTCTTGAGCGGGACCATTCCCGAATCAGTAGCGTCAGGGTGGAACTTGCGATTCGAGCCGGAATTCTTCGGTTTGAGCCGCGCGGGCTACTTCATCGCGAGATTCCTTTTCTCGGTGCTGACTCTGGCGGCCACCGGGACGGTGTTGGCGGTTCAATCGCACTGGCTCGGCTTGATCGCGGCCATCGGTTCAGTTCGACCGAATTCGATCGCGAAGGATTCTGGACGTGTTCAACGCGTCAAGGGGATCGCGCCTATTGAACGCTTTTCTGGTGCACCGGATGATATTGAAAACCCTCGCATAACCGTCGAATCGCGACATGACTCGCTGCCACGATCGCCCGTTTTACCCCCGATTCCATCGACGAATTCTCATTCAATCGCTTCGCCGGAATCAATCACGCCTTTGTTTATTCTTCCGGCCTCAATGACACCCATCGCGACCAATGGCGTAGGCATAACATCTTTCGTCGCGGGCCGTTCCACGATATTGATCATAGACGATGAGCGCACCTTCGCTCACGCGATCGGCAAGATTATCGCCGATCGCGGTTTTGCAGTGGTTGTGGCTTGCGACGGAGAAGAAGGCCTTCGCCTGGCACAGACGTGTCGTCCCGACCTGATCATCCTCGATCTTCTGCTTCCCGATCGGCCTGGTATGGAGATCTGCCAGGTTCTTCGCACGCAGGA
>JAYVYS010000793.1:0-6196 GCA_043784005.1 Isosphaeraceae bacterium | reverse complement strand
CGATCGAGGAGTTGATCCTCGCTCAATCCCGAGACACCGCCCGTCGTGTAGAGACGATCAAGTTGCCGAACCGCGGCCCCCTTCGCACCGCTTGCCATGGCGAACCTCCGGAGGCCTCTCAGCGAGACAGGTCATTGAGGTACTGCGGGGACATCTCGGTTCGGATACGGATTTTTTCTTGAGGACTCACGAACGGATCGCAATCAGCTTTAACGCCCGCTCACGAAGCGATTGCCAGGGGACGGCCAGCATCGCGGGTTGCTCGACCAGCTCCCCTGCCAAAGGTTCAGGCCGGCCAGTTTCATCCACCTGAACGAATTGCATCACGGCGTCGAGCCAGGGAACGTGACGGTCCGACGAAATCGGACTGCCGTAAAGTCCCACGACCACCTGGGCCCTCGCCCTGTGAACCTCCCGGCCACGGATTTCGACGACCGTGCCGATGGGTACGGGTTCGTAGCAGCGAAGATCAAGGACGCGCTTGAGGACGAGGTTGGCGTTCAATCCCGCAGCGCGAAATGCGGACGAATAGGCCGCTTCGAGAGCGAGTGTCAGCAAGACTCCCGCATAAAGCGTCCCGTGGTGGTTCGCATCTCTGGGCAGGATCAGGCGATGAGTGAGCGTCTCCAGCGCGTCTCGCGGTGATTCCATTGCGCCCAGGTCCCAAAGCGTTGGAAACAGGTGTTCGTTTCGGGTAAGGAGATCTCAAAGTGTCGCCCGCAGGCTACCATGCCGCGAACCTCCCTACAATCGCGGGTGGCTCATGAAAGAATTCAATGTGGTGGTTGAACCGGGATCCAACGTCTGGAGGAAATCCGAGAGCCATGATTTTCAGATACTCTTCTGCCGACATTCCTCCTGATAGCGAGTCGTAATCGGGCGAGAACCGAAAGGAGGTCCGCAAGTGCATCCGACCGTGACGGCTTTTTTGCACCATCTCACAACGGAACGGAATGCTTCTTCGAATACGATCAGGTCGTATGAGGATGACCTCTTGCAATTCTGCGTCTTTCTGGAAGAGACCAAGGGGAAGAACTCGGGCGAGCCCGATCCGACGATGGTGGACGCGAAGCGATTGCGGCGGTATTCCGCCTGGCTTTCAGGAAAGAGCTACGCGGCGAGCACCGTCGCCAGAAGGCTGGCAAGCCTACGCTCCTATTATCGTTATCAGCGCAGGCAGGGCATGATGACCGGCGACCCGGCCGGAGGTTTGCGAAACCCGAAACAACCGAAGCGATTGCCCAAGCTCCTTAAGGTTGAAGACGTGATCTTGCTCCTCGATCGACTTCCCACTGAGACCGCCCTGGGCGTGCGCGACCGTGCGATGTTCGAAACCCTTTACGGCGGAGGGCTCCGCGTCAGTGAACTGGTCGGCTTGAATCTCGACGATGTTGATCCGGAACAATCTCTGTTACGGGTGCGTGGAAAAGGGCGTCGCGAACGGCTTTGTCCCGTCGGGCCGATGGCGACCTCATGGATCGTTCGCTGGTCGGCGCTTCGCGCACCCAAACGCCCGGATGAGCCTGCGGTCTTTCTGAATCGATTTGGCACCAGGTTGTCTTCCCGGAGCGTGGGCCGATTGCTCGACGATCACCTTGTGAGCGCCGGACTCGATCCGGCGGCGAGCCCACATACTCTTCGTCATAGCTTCGCGACTCACCTTCTGGACCGTGGCGCGGACTTACGGAGTGTTCAGGAACTCCTGGGTCATCGCTCACTCACGACGACGCAGATCTATACCCACGTCACGCACGAACGGATGCGCGACGCCTACGACGCGGCCCACCCTCGTGCCTGAACAAATTGTCCCGAAACTCTTCCCCCGCCGGTGCGACCAGAATTAGAAGCGTGGAATTCTCACGCTCAAAGTAAAGAAGAGTGTTGCGTTAATCGCACATTAAAACTAAGATTCGCACACAAGATCCCGAAAATCGACATTTAGACGCATAAATAGGGAATCGACAAAGAAAGCCCGGGGTCTCGGCGAAGTGGCCTATTTTGTCAGATGCCCTTTTTTCGTGAAGACACGGCGGCGTTGCCGGAGAGGTTCACGGCCGGGTTTGACGGTGTTTCATCCGTGACATAGACGTTTATTCAGAACGACATGCGTGGTGAGCCGCTGTACGCCTCGGCGGTGATCTGGAAAGGAGGCATCACAGGGAAGGCATCGGGAGGCTCGCAAAGTCGCCTCCTGCGTCAGGACCGCCGCGCCAATGGGCGTGGCTTGGTTTCCGTTCTCAAGGATGACGCACGCACCGACTCAACGACCCAGGCGGGCGCTTCTTTTGAGAGATTGAATCCATGAGCCAACCCCGAATCTTGATCGTCCATCCTGAAGAATCCTCGCTGGCCCTGTTGTCTTCGATGTTGAAGTCCCTAGGGCATCTTATTGACGAAGCCGCGAACGACCGGCTCGCTGTGAAGTTATTAGAGCGGGGCGGGATCGACATGATCCTCGCCGGAGTTGATCCGAGCGACCCGGAAGCGCTTGAACTGCTGTCTTACCTCCGTCGCAAACATCGGCAAATTCCCGCGATTTTGCTGTTCCCGTCTCCCCACCCGGAACGAACCAAGGAAGCACTGAGGCTCGGGGCGTTATCGGTGCTTCGGTATCCTGTCCCGGCCACCGAGCTTCGCGCCGCGGTGAGCCAGGCGCTCGCGGCCGTTCAGCGGCCTGTCGTCGAAGCACCTTCATATCAGCAGTCGGGTGTATCGACCTCTTACGGTCACGCCTCGAACGGCAACGGCAGCCACCACTCCGCACCTCAATACGCGACATCCCTGAACGGAAGTTCCTCGGCCCACTCGTTTGGCCATTCCAACGGTTCCAATACGACCTCAATGGCCCCTGCGCAAAGCCGACTCGAGAATGTCGGCAGGGACCTTGGTATCGTCGGTGGAGACCCGTGTCTCAGGTTGGCCATCGAGATGGCGGCGACGATCGCTCCTTGGCGAACGCCCGTTTTGATCATCGGCGAACATGGCACCGGCAAAGCGATTGTCGCTCGGGCCATTCACGGGATGGGGTCGCGAAGTGATCAGCCGTTTATAACCGTGGACTGTGCGGCCTTGACCGAGGCGACGAACGAACAGGATCGCGTCGTCGCCCAGAATTCCGGTCAGCAGATCTCGTCAAGAAATGATCCCGGTTTCGACTGGGCCAGCAAGCTCGCCCAGGCTCAAGGGGGAACGCTCTTCCTCAACGATGTCTCCGCCCTTTCCGATCCCCTCCAGCTTCAGCTTCTCAAGGTCATGCAAGAGCGTGAGCATGAGCCGATGAACGGCGCGGGCTATTCGGATGTGCGAGTCTTGATGACCGCGAGCGAGCACCTCGTCTCGCTGGTGGAGCAGGCCAAGTTCCGTCAGGACCTGTACCACCGGGCCAGTGTGGTTTGCCTGAAGCTCCCGCCGCTCCGTCATCGTGGTGCCGATATCGAGCAGCTTGCGGAGTATTTCCGGGCACGATTTTCGCTGGAGTATGGCAAGAACGTGATCGGGTTCACGCGAGACGCTCTCGATATCCTCAACAAGCACGACTGGCCTGGAAATGTCCGCGAGCTTGAAGGGGTTATCCAGCGCGGCGTGGCGCTCTGCCAGGGGACGCGAATCACTTCCGGCCACATCTCCCCGAGCCTGTGCCATCCGCGCACATCGCGACTCAACCCGCTCGCCAATCGTGGGCACATGCCCTCGAACATCCGGCCGCTCAAGGAAGCGCTCGAAGAGCCGGAAAAGCGGATCATCATCCAGGCCCTTCAAGCCCTGAACTGGAACAGGCAAGAGACGGCCCGCGTCCTCGATATCAACCGTACGACTCTTTATAAAAAAATGAAGAAGTACGGGTTGCTTGTGGATGAGCCGATCTGGGTGAACTGAGGCGATCACGCGGTGAGAGGATCGAAACTGAAGGCCCGCCGGGATGAAAAATCCCCAAGCGGGCCTTTGGTATTTAGCTCAAGTTGATCAACCAACATGGGATCTAAACATCAAACGATCGCGATCGGCTTGGTCTCATCCTCTCGGGTCATTCACTCGGCCCATGAACAAAATCGTGCCTGTTTTCCGGTCCCGGATCAAGAACAAGAATGGGTGATCGGCGATGAACTCGGGAGGTGGCGGTGGCGTCTTATCATCGAAAGAGTCGGAACTGATGATGCCAGTGAATGCGGTGGCTTCGGTTCCGTCCTCGTCCACGCTAATCGTCGCCGCGTGAAGGTCACGCGCGAGATAGAGGTCATTCTTTGATCCTGTGATCTCTCCATAATCGGCACGGCCGGGCGTAAAGGCGTCGGCCATGCCGAGTGATTGGAGCGCGTCGCGGAGATCGATGGTCGTTTCCGCTTTGAAACGGGGTAGAAATACAATGACCTCCGCTTGAGGCTTGAGCTTCTGAATCCAGCCTTTGAGGACGCTTGAAGTGATCTTGGATTCCACTTCGGGTAGGCCATTCCGCGCTCTCGGGAGGACGATCACCATCGAGAGCCGACCTGGAAAATAAGGCCGTTCGAGAATCTGGACACCTTCCGCTTCCGCGTAACTCGACGCTGCATCCGTCTTGCGCATTGTCGGCACGTCGGCGATATGTGTCCCGCTCACATGAAATGGGGAAGGCACCGTTCCCTCAACATAAAACTTTTCCATCCATGTCCCACGAAAATAGACCGTATTCGCCAACAGCAGGCGGCAAGACTCTGGCAGGGCATCGGCGGAGATGACATGAGGGATCTTGCCAAATGTTTTCGCGGCAACCCAAGCGTTGATCTCCGCCGCGGCCTTTGGATGATCGCTGAGGTCGAGACGTTTTACAGGAGCCCCGAATGAGCCGTTCAGTATGCGGGAGAACGACGCATCGATCGGATAGCGCCGGTCAATCCAGACCGCGTCAGCCATCCTGAGCCGCGGATAATAGGCGGAGGGATCGATCCTGCCCGTCGGAGGCGGCTTTTCGGGTCGTCCGCATTCGGCCAACTCGCTCAATAACGCGGCATAGCCCTGGATTGACCTCGGCGCATCGAGAGAAAGGAAGAGGGCGGTTTCGGTCTGAGATTTCGTACGTCCCGAAGCCCCGGCGAGGGTCATCGCTGTAACAGTCGAGACACCGAACGGCGAAAAAACGAGGTTTTTTTCGACGTCTGATCGCCGCAAATAAGTGTAAAGTCTTACCCCGAATTCGGTGTTTCCCGAGACGACGGCGGGAATATCGGCTCGGCCCGCGGGCGAGACGCTCAACATGAGCGCTTTGCCTTCGTCATCGGTCACCGATGGAACCTCGACATCGCGAGTCTTGGTGTCGCGATTGCAGCCAAAAGTTGGGCAAAGGATCAATGCGACCAAGATAGATAATCGGATCCACATTTGAGTTTCCGGCGATTTAAAACCCGGATTTCGTTCAATCCGCCGCTGTTTTTGAGCGCGGAGCCTCAAGTTTTTTGAGACCCCTCTCCTTCACTCGTTCGAGAAGAGTGCCGAGGTTCGATTCATCGTACGTCGTGAAACGCCCCTGCTCGACATCTTCAATCCCGACGGCGATCCGCTGGCGAAGCTCGTTGACCCCGGCCCGATCATGACGGTCGCGCTCCTCCAAAAGCTTCAACGCATCGTGAATGACGGCATCGCGGGAAGTGTTTTTGCCCGTCGCGATGTGTTGACGAATGATGTGCTCGAATTCATTTGTAATGTTGAAATTTATAAGTGTAGACTCGTTAAACAATATTTCCAGTTTATGTCTCACCCACCCGCTGACGCGGTCTCCACCGTCTGATACTCCAAAGCGATCGCGTGTCGAAGATCGATCAAGGCCCCCGTCCCCTCATCTTTGACGACCAACGCGATCAGCCCACCGCGCTTGTAGGCGATGAAATCAGGATGAGGGACGGAATACCCGTTTCCATCCGCCATTCGGACAACAAACGGCTGGAACGGATTCGCATGGATCAGGTCGTAGAGTTGCGTCGAGAGCACAAGAGCCTCCGGATAATTAGCTCTTAATAATATCCCGATACGTCCCACCCGCCGGGATCATCGGCAGGACGTGTTCTTGATAGGGCACCAGAACCTCAAGGACATAGGCCCCCTTATGGGCGATCATTTCTTTGAGGGCGTCGACAACCTCGGATTTCTTACGGATCTGCCGGGCGGCGACTCCAAACCCTTTCGCGATCGTGACGAAGTCCGGATAGGTGACTTCGGGCAAGTC
>JAYVYS010000792.1:0-4759 GCA_043784005.1 Isosphaeraceae bacterium | reverse complement strand
ACCCCCGAGCGCGTTGTGATTCGACCTGGACACGAGGTTACGATAAACCTCGCCGTGGATCGTGGTCCGGCATTTGCTGGACGGATTCCCATCGACGTTCGCAACCTGCCTCAAGGGGTCAGGGTGCTGAACATCGGGCTCAACGGCGTGCTCATTACTGAGAACCAGACTGCGCGTACGATCACCCTCTATGCCGAGCCCTGGGTGGCCAAGGAAGTGCGACCGTTTTACGCCGTCGGTAAGGCGGAGTCGGCCGGGACTGATTGTAGCTCGGCACCGATCACCCTTGTGGTGGAATCAGACGAATCGGGGCACTGAGAAAAAGCGCGAACTCGCTGTGATAAACCGGTAAAACACGTGGCGCATGAAACCGATGTCGGGATTTCGTTGCACCGTCGCCCCAATCTCAACGCGACTCATCAGCGACAGCGCGGAAAGTTGCCATGCTGTCCAAAATGAAATGGCGATTACATAGACGAGCCGTCCTTTATCTGATTTCCAGCAAGGTTCGCCGTGACTCGATCATCCAGATGTTGGGCATCTGGAACCGGAATCAAGCCGCGCGGATCATCGTGGCGGTCTTTGTTTCATGGATCGTCGGCGCGATTGGAATTCACCTGGCCGAGCATGGAGAAAATCCCGACTTCGACACCTGGCCGAAATCGTTTTATTCGGTCTGGGTCATCCTCTTCAGCGGGATCGAGAACTCTCCAAAGACCGTCATGGGACGAATCTTCTCCATGGTGCTTCTGGGAACCGGCGTTGGTCTGGCCGGTCTCTTCACGGGCACTGTGGCATCGATTCTGGTTGAGCAGCACCTCAGGAGGCGCGACGTGTCCAACTTCGAGATGGAAGACCATCTGGTTCTGTGCAACTGGTCGCCCCGAGGTCTCGCTTGGATCAGAGAAGTCCATAGCAAGATCATTCAGGACAAGCGCCCGGTCGTGATCATTCACGATGAAACCGAGAAAATCGACCTTCCGGATACCCAAGACGACGTTGCTTTTCAAGACGTCTATGTGATCAAGGGAGATCCGACCAACGAAGTGATCCTACGCCGCGCTCGCGTCCAGAAAGCACACTCCGTTGTCGTCTTGGTCGACGATCGGCAGGGGGACCACGCCGATGGCAAGACCATCCTCACTTGCATCGCGATCCGCAACACGTGCCGGGGCGGCGAAGCCCCAAATATCGCCGTGGAGTGCCGAAACCCCAACCTTCGCAACCATTTGCTCAAAGCGGGCGCGGACGAGGTGATTTCCTCGGACGAACTTGGCCTGAGACTTCTCGCCCGAACCTCCCTGTATCACGGGATCACGCGGGTCTACCAGGAGTTGCTGACCGTCGGGCGCGACGCCAATGAAATGTACCTCTTGCCGGTTCCCGAAGAGTTGGTCGCACGCAATTTCGTGGAGATCAGCGGGATGTTTTTGCGACATCGCGATGATAAACGCTCTTGTCTCTTGATAGGCCTGCAACGTGGCGAAGAGATGATCCTCAATCCGATCGGGAACGATGCGGGACCAGTCCGCGCTGAGGATCAGCTCATCATCCTTGGTCGGGTTTTCTTCAATCCGGGACAGGCCCTTCCAACGGTTCCACCGCTCAACACGACGAAGCCGGGAACCTCGACGGCATAGAATTCGCTCCGAAGTAAGATAAAAGTGATTCACGTCGTGATCGCGAAGCGGGGTGATGCTGTCTACAAATCTTCTCGATTGATGAATTTTTCATGAGATCCGATATGAGCCTCTAAACACTGCCAGAGGGCCGCGACAGCCCCGTTGGAGAATTGGTGACAAGCCATGGGTGTGCGTGAGCTAATCAGTTGGTTCTCCGGTGGTTCGGACGGCTACATGTCGCTCATCCACTGCATGAACCACGACTGGCTCTGGATCGGGACTACCGTTTTCGTGGATTTCGCGGTGGCCGTTGGCTATGTGATCATCGCGTTGCACTGGCGACGAAACGAAAAGAGCCTTCCCCAAAGCCCGGCGAAGTCCGCGCTCGGGAGTATGAAGAACATCTTTGTTCTTTGCGGACTCTGCGGTTACCTCTTCATCCCGATCAAGATGTTTTGGCCCGCCTGGCGGCTTTACGATGCCTTTCTTCTGGTTCTCGTATACAAAACGTGGCGTTACGCGGTGGGTTCCCGCCAGCTTGCGGTTGTCTACAACGAGATCGGCCGCACGGAGCAACTGGCGAGCGAACGGGAAGATGCGCGGCTTGAGAGTCGAAGAAAGAGCAACTTCCTCAACGCGATCAGTCATGACCTCAGAACGCCGCTCAATGGTCTAATGCTTCAGGCTGAGCTTGCCCGGATTTCGTTATTGACTCAGGATACCGCCGCGGTTGTGGATTCGCTGGAGCAGATCAAGACGTGTGTACGCACGACGTCGGATCTGCTCAACGGGTTTCTCGAACTGGGCCGTCTCGACTGGACGGAACAGGTTCTGCAATCGGATCAATTTCCGATCAATGACTCGCTTAAGAACGTGGCCGCCCGGTATCGTGCACGTCTGGAAAAAAAAGGCCTCAGCCTCGCATTGCCAAAGGAGTCGAGCGTGATCCTCTCGACGGACCGCGCCAAGCTGGAACGGATACTGGGAAGTTTGGTCGACAACGCGATAAAATTTACCGACCGGGGCGAAGTTCGGGTCGAGGTTGAAGCAACAGGGCCGGGTCTCGCCATTCATGTGATCGACTCGGGGGAAGGGATCGCCCAGGATCAGCAGACCCGAATTTTCGATGACTTTACCCAGGTCCATAATCGTGAGCGAGACAGCCGTAAGGGGTTCGGGCTCGGGCTGGCGGTTTCAAGGCGTATGGCCCATCATCTCGGAGGCCGTATCACCCTGGAAAGCGAGCCCGGCCGGGGAAGCCGGTTCACACTCCGTCTCCCTCTCAGTTCAGTCACCGCTCCCCTTGACACGAAACGACGCTCGCGAAATGGAATGCATGACGGTACCCCGCCCTGATGCCCAGACTGCTGCTCGTTGAGGACGACTTGGCGACGTCCCATTCCCTCCGCGCGTTCTTGACGCGAAAGGGCTGGGACGTTCAGGTCGCGGAGACGCTTGCCGAGGGATTTCGGCATCTTGAGAACAGCCCGGAGTGGCTCATCCTCGACCTCATGCTTCCCGATGGAGACGGCACGAGCTTGCTAAAGAAGGTCCGGGACGAAAAGCTTAACGTGCGAGTCGCCGTCACCACAGGTTCAAGCGACTCGACGCGTCTCGGTAAGGTAAACGAGCTACTACCCGATCTCTTCCTCACGAAGCCCATCGATCTCGACGCGCTTTTTGAGGGCTTGCGAAAACGCTGAGGGCCTGAGCGGAGCGATGGAAATGATATCCGGGAGCGGGAGGGGTCGCGTCAGGGATCCAGCGTCGCGAGTTCCCCGCGCACGGCGTGCATCAAAGGCCGTATCGTTTCTTCTTGAAAACCGAATGTGATCTCCGCCCCTTGAAATAGCTCGGGGAGTGGCCGGGAACCGCCAAGCGCCAGTCCGTTTTTGTATGCCGCCACCGCCCCAGCGCGATCCGTCAAGGAACGTCGCCAGATCTGCAACGCGCCCAACTGGGCGATTCCGTATTCGATGTAGTAGAACGGGTAAAGGAAAATGTGCAACTGACGATGCCAGGAATGGCCCCTCGCATCCTCATATCCCGACCAATCCACGGGCCCCCCGAACCGCTTGAGCAAGCCGACCCAAGACTCTGCGCGCTGGTCACGCGTGTGCCCCGGGTTCGCGTAAATCCAGTGCTGAAACGCGTCGACCGTCGCGATCCAGGGGAGAATCAGCACAATCCCCTCCAGAAGCTGACGATAGGATCGGTCGGCATCGGCCTCGGAATAGAATTCCTTCAGATCTCTCGCACCCAGCAATTCCATCGACATCGAAGCCACTTCGCAAAATTCGATCGGGCTCTCACGGTAAGCCGCAAGCTCTTCCCCTCGGCTCGCCAGCGCGTGGAACGCGTGGCCGCCCTCGTGCAATAGCGTCCGCAGGTCTCCATCGAGGCCGACCGCGTTCATGAAAATAAACGGGAGCCGGTCATCCTCGTAAGTCGTTTGATAGCCGCCGGGGGCTTTCCCTTTGCGGTTGGCCAGGTCCAGCCAGCCGTTTTTGCGCAGAAAATGGAACTGTCTGCCGAGTTCCGGATCGACCGTCGTGAAGATCGCTTCGGTGCGTTCGGCGAGCTGATCGACATTCTCGAAGGGACGCAACGGAGGACGCCCCAGTGGATCGACCGCGAGGTCCCAAGGCCGAAGCGTTTCCACGCCCAGATTCTTTTTGCGCTCTCCCATGATCGATGCCGCCAGAGGAACGACCACGGTCTCAATGGCCTTGTGAAAGGCGTATGCATCATCGACACCGTAGTCAAAGCGCTCCCTGAGCCGATAAGCGTAGGCGACGAAGTTCGGGAAACCCGCTTCCTTCGCGACATCGAGCCGAAGGGCGATCATCCGATCGAAAAGGTCGTCGAGTCGTTCCTTTTCCGCCAACCGACGATTCGCGACGCGCTCCCAGGCCTCTTTTCGTACCTCGCGATCTGTTTCTTCGAGGAACGGGGCCATTTGCGAAGGGGTACGCTCTTCGCCGCGGAACTCAACGGTCATCGCGCCGATGACCTTTTGATATTGCTGCTCAAGCTCCGCGAGTTCGGTCTCGCGGGGGATGTTGGCCTCGCGATAGAGGGCGCGGCGATTCTCTTGTGCCCGATCGAAAACGAGATAGCGCTCACGCGAGAGTCCC
>JAYVYS010000791.1:0-3969 GCA_043784005.1 Isosphaeraceae bacterium | reverse complement strand
CGCTTCTGACGATGAATTGCGATTCCGTGGGTCAGATGAGCTGCAACCCGGCGATCGGCGGGGTCGCCAAAGGACAGATCGTTCGCGAGATCGACGCCCTCGGTGGCGCGATGGGCATCATCACCGACGCCTCGGCGATCCAGTATCGCCTCTTGAACCGGGGCAAGGGCCCCGCGATGCATAGTCCTCGCGCGCAATGTGATAAGAAGACCTATCAGCTCCTCGCCAAGCAAACCGTCGAAAGTCAGCCAAAGTTAACCCTTCGCCAGGAGATGGTCGAGGCGGTAGACGTCGAGAAGGGCCGCGCGACGGGCGTTCGATGTCGTGGCGGAATTCAATACATAGCCCGCGCAGTGGTTCTCACCACCGGCACATTTCTTCAAGCCTTGATGCATACGGGAGAGACCAAGACCCCGGGAGGCCGGGCGGGCGATTCTTCGGCCGAAGGACTCTCGGGTTGTCTCCGGCACCTCGGATTTGAACTTCAACGATTCAAGACCGGAACCCCTCCTCGGCTCAATGGTCGTACCATCGATTTCGCGAAGCTCATCCCGCAACCTGGCGACGCCGAGCCGGTCCTTTTCTCCTTTTTAAACGACCGGATCGTTGAACCGCAGCTCCAATGCCACATCACATGGACAAACCCCGAGGTCCACGACCTGATCCGCGCGAACCTTCACCGCGCTCCCATGTACTCCGGACAAATCCAGAGCACGGGGCCTCGCTATTGTCCGTCGATCGAAGACAAGGTCGTGCGATTCGCCGATCGAGACTCGCACCAGATCTTTCTGGAACCCGAAGGTCGCAATACCCTCGAGTACTACTGCAACGGAATCTCGACGAGCCTGCCCAGAGACGTTCAAGAGGCGATCATTCCACAGATCTTGGGTCTCGAAAACGCCGAGATCATGCGGTTCGGCTATGCCGTCGAATACGATTACGCGCCACCGACTCAACTCCAGCCCACACTGGAAACCCAAAGCGTTTCGGGACTTTTCTTCGCGGGTCAAATCAACGGAACCACGGGTTACGAGGAAGCCGCCGCCCAAGGACTGATGGCTGGAGTCAACGCCGCAAGGTCGGTTCAAAAGGCCGATCCGTTCGTGATCGACCGCTCGCAAGGTTATATCGGGGTCCTCATCGACGACCTCGTAACCCGGGGTGTAGATGAGCCTTATCGTATGTTCACGAGCCGCGCGGAGTATCGGCTCATTCTTCGACACGACAACGCCGACCTTCGGCTCACCGAACTCGGTCGCGAGATTGGGCTTGTGAGCGAGGCTCGCTGGAATCGGTTTCAATCGCGAAAGTCGCACATTGATGGATTGCGAGAGGAGCTTCAGTCGGTTCGCGTGAAAGGAGAAACTCTCGGACAGATTCTTCGGCGTCCCGAGACGACCTGGGACGACCTCGTTGCACTTCACCCGGCTCTATCCGCCGAAGACGACCGAGAGGGAGCGATCCAGCAGGTAACCATTGAGGCGAAATACGGGGGTTATATCGATCGCCAGGCCGTCCAAGTCGAGCGGTTTCGACGGCTGGAATATAAAACCTTGCCGATGGATATCGACTATCAGGCGATTTCCCAGCTTCGTGCGGAGGCCCGCGAAAAATTCAATAAAGTTCGTCCCCGTTCCCTTGGCCAGGCGAGCCGAATTAGCGGGATTAACCCCGTGGATATCGCCACACTCCTCGTCCACCTGAAGCGTGGCGGACCACGTTCCTCGACTCAGGTTCTCGAACCGCCAGCGACCGAAGATCAGGACGCTGAGTCCGCGACTCGCCCGAGTTACCCGGCCTGACAAATCGTTATCGCGGTTCGGGAAGATCGGGCAAGATGGCGTCGCTATTGAGTTGGTAAAGTGCGTGAGACGTAACGAAAACAACAGTCAATGCCAACTAGGTTGACAGGATGTGAAGGGGCACTATAATTGGCTGCGGTGGCAAAACTGGTAAGATCGTTAGGTCCAGCAAACTTTACCGATCGTGCGTCACTGAGGGGCTTTGGCGGTCTTTCGGGGGTTAGCCAAGTAGGGCTCGACTCTGCGAAAGCGAGTCATTCACGGACGACTTGAGGGCGCGCGTCGATCCGTTCGGCAGCGCCTGCGCTCGCCGGTGGAGGAGCGACCGAGCCCATGAGCTCGAAGAATGGGACGTACACGACCATGAAGACCGTTTTCACTACGGGTGAAGCCGCGAAAATCTGTAAGGTCAGTCAACAGACGATCATCCGCTGTTTTGACTCGGGCCAATTAAAGGGGTTTCGCGTCCCCGGCTCGCGGTTTCGGCGGATCCCGCGCGAGGCGCTCTATCGCTTCATGAAAGAAAACAGTATCCCTACCGACGCGCTTGAGAGCGGTCGGAGGCGAGTCCTGATCGTCGACGATGATCAGGGGGTAGTCGACCTGATCGCCGAAGTGCTCGCAACCGACAATCGGTTCGAGTCGAAGATCGTGAATAACGGGTTCGGCGCGGGGATGCTTGCCAAGGAGTATCATCCCGACTTGATCATCCTCGACGTGATGTTGCCCGACATCAACGGTCAGGCGGTGTGCGAGTTGATCCGGAAAGATCCGACGATGTCGGATATCAAGATCATTTGCATCTCGGGAATGGTCGAGGAAGACAAAATCGCGGAGCTTAAGGCGTCGGGTGCGGATGATTTCTTGCACAAGCCGCTGGACATCGATGAACTTCTTCGCCGGATCTGCCGACTCTTGGATATTGAGTCCCAGTCGAACGGTCGAAATTGACCCTCCGGCTCGGTGGGTTGAAAAACGGTGTCCGCTGCTAAACTGGCAGCCTGGCATCACGATTGACGCCGACGGACGGGAAGGAGCCCGGGTCGTTGCGAGTTGTGCATGGACGCAAAGGTGATCCCCGAGAATTCCGCCGTCGCCTGGAGCGGCTGGAACGGCTGCCTCTCCGACCCACGTCCCCACGTTTTCTCCTCGGCGAGACTTGCGACGAGATTGACGACCAGTGTGCCGCCCCAATTGACTCGACTCGCGGTCGTTCGGTGCTTGACCTCGATCCCGGCTGGGTCGTGCATCGAGCAAGCTGCCCACGATCGCGTGACCCGCTTTCGCTTGTGGCCGCCAGCTCTTGGTGGTCCGTGTGCTCGCGAGAGGTCGGCGATGTGCTCTCGCATTTGTGGAGGCATGATATCGCAGTGGCCCTCGCGTCGCGGCGTTTGGCCCGCGAAAGCGGCGACCCCGACCCGGAGGCGGTGGCCCGTGCCGGATTACTCCACGGCCTGGGACGTTGGGCGGTCGCGACAATCGATCCAGAATGGATCGCGCGGTGGTTCATGATCTCCGAATCCTTTGAGCGGAGGGAACGGGAGCGTCTCGAGCTCGGAATCGAGATGACCGCGCTCGGTGAACGTCTTGCGAAGCGTTGGGGATTGGAAGCACTGGTTGTCGACGCGACCTGGCTGCACGGCGATCTCGACGGGGGCCTTGAGGGTCTCTCAAAGGAACCCGGGCGAATCCTCTTGATCCAGCAAGCGTTTCGCTTCGCCGATCGAACCCCGTGGTCGCTCGGAGGTTCCCAGGGTCGAGAACTTGGAGACCACGATCCTCGCGTAAAGTTGCTTACGGCGGAGGTCCAGGCGCGTTGCGCCGGTCCGATGGTCGAATCCGATGCGACGCCGCGTGAAGAAAAGCTCACGCGATCCATCGCGAGTTTGCGTCTCAAGCTCGCCGATCAAGAGATGGTTCGTACGGCTCAGGATCGTTTGATTTCCGCCTTGGCGACTTCCGACCCAACCGACGATCCCGAGGCTTGGGCGGAGGTCGCGGGGCTGGCGTTCTGCGGTTCCCCCGGAGTCTCGACCGCCAGAGTCGTCTGGTGCGACGATGAAACACTTTCGGCTCATGCCGATCGGGCACAGGTCAAGGGTCCGTCCGAAGAGCGACCCTGTTCCCATCGGGTTCCGATTGAAGCGGCGAACCGTCGCCTCGCCAC
>JAYVYS010000790.1:0-2314 GCA_043784005.1 Isosphaeraceae bacterium | reverse complement strand
AGACAACCGAGTTTCTTTACCAACATATCTCCACATGGGAAGTCGCGCCATGGTTTCCGCTCGACCCCTGGTAGCTTTGGTTTGCTGGACCGTGTTCGCTCAAACATGTCGTGCTCAGCCCGCGAAGGCCGAGCCGATCGAGATGAAGCCTTACGCCATCAAAGCCTCCATTGAATTTGATACGAAGACTCGAACCGACCCTCGGGCACGACAGAAACTCATCGGCGACTGGATGTCGCTCGTCGCTCGTTTCGTCGGCCCGCCTTGGCAAATCGAGGTGACCGAGGGCGAAGGTCCACAAGCCGGGATCGCACTCGACGGTCTTGACCCCAAAGTGCTCAAGACCGCGTATGAAGGTATCGACAAGAGCTGGATCATCAAGGTTGAGCCCGCGACAATGGGTTGGAGCCTCTCAGCCCGCGAGTTCGACGTGGGGACGGGCCGGCTCGGTCCGATCTGTCGCAAGGTCGCCCCCTACCCCGTCGATGCGGCCAGGGCCTTGCTCGAACTCGCGATCGAAGTCTTTAGCCCCTCGGCCACGGTTGGCGAGTCATCGGCGGGCGGAGTCAACATCACGGTCCAGGCCGCCGGTTTGACCGCCGCGTCCGAGCTTGGTCAAGTCGTTCGCCCCGGCATGGTTTTCAGTCCACTGCGGATCTTCCTCAAACCCGATGGCACGATACTGCGGATTGATGAGATTCGCTGGACGTATCTCGCGGTCAAGGCGATTGACGGTCCGGTCGCGCGCTGCGCGATCGTCAGTGGGCTGAGGGACCCTCTTACCAAAAGAGTTGAGCGCAAACATATTCTCGTGGCTCGCGGCGTCCGAGCATCGAGTGCGACCACAAAACTTCGGTTCATGATTCCCGGCGAAAAGGCCGCCAGACCCGCCGCTGGTTTTGTACTTTGGAGCAAGCCTTGGCCTGAAGGTGTCTATCGCGAACTTGGCACGACCGACCGCGACGGACGAATTACGCTTCCACCCCACTTCGAAACCGGTCTTTGCACCCTCCTACTTCGCCAAGGTGCGATCGAGCCAATGGTCGAGTTGCCGATGGTTCCCGGCGATGCCGTCGACGAGCGGGTCATCAACGTTCTGGCCAAGCCCGCGACGGTCGAACTGGAAGCCAAGCTCGACGCTATCCGCGACGCCGTTATCGACCTTGTCGCGGTCCGAGGCCGCCTGGAAGCCCGGATGAAAGCACGCGCCGAGGGGAGCGATTGGGCTGGACTTGAAGCACCCCTTAAGGAATATGAACACCTCCCTTTGCGCGCAACCTATGCTGATGCCGTTGCCAAGCTCAAGGATGAGGCCACGCGCGAGCAAGCCACGACAAAGACCGCGATTTTGACGAAAACCGCCCAAGCCCAGATTGCCGACGCCGAGGCCCTCGTTGATCGCTATCTCGACGACGATAGTTTTCGCGCGTATACCGAGGCCCTGGAGCGCTCAAAAGCCGATGCAGCCAAACCCGCGCCGAAGTCCAAAATCCGTCAGCCTGGGTTTGTGATCGAGCCAGAAAAACCCGCCGAGCCCGTCGCGCCCAAGGACTCGACGAAAGCGAAGTCTGCTTCCGGCATCGTACCGTTCTAATTCGTTCCTGAGTCGACCGGGGGTGAACTTGACGGGCCGGCAAACAGTTTCGCGAGCTTTGCGCCCCCCTTGAAAAGGCGTTGCAAGGCGGGTGTCGGCAAGCGATCAATCGAGTTATACCACTGCGTTACCAGTCGGGTGAACTCAAGCATCTTTTCCAGTTGTTCACGCGTATAAGCGTCGTTGGGTCCACCCGAATTCGCTTCGGAGACGCAATGCTCAAGCAAGGCGATGGTCGGGTCCATCTCGCGCCTCTTGCGCTCGGCCATGATGACGCGGAACGTCTCCATCACGTCTTTGAGCGCCTCGAACCGATCGCGGCGGTCGCCGATGATGTGGACCCGCCGCACCACGCCCCACGTAATCAGCTCGCGGAGGCTCGTCGAGACGTTCGAGCGGCTCACGTCGAGCAACCGGCTGATGTCCTCGGCGTCGAGCGCCCCGGGCGAGACGAACAGCAGCGCATGCACCTGGGCCATCGTGCGGTTGATGCCCCACGCCTGCCCCATCTCGCCCCAGTGGAGCACGAACTTCTGGGCCGAATGCGTCAGTTCCACAGAGTTGTCCCGGAAAGATCGTCGTTTCAGTCTCTACTGAAAGGATACACATTGCCGACCACGATCGGCAATCGGGGTAACTCTCGGCAGGTGGATTGCCAAGAACGATGTCTGTACCACGACCCGCCATATTGGTGGCGATGGTCACCATCCCCTTGCGACC
>JAYVYS010000789.1:0-7461 GCA_043784005.1 Isosphaeraceae bacterium | reverse complement strand
GAGAACGGGCGATCGTGGATGCCGATGCGTCGATCCAGTGGACAGTTGGAGGACTTGGCTCGCGGCTCTCGAAAGTCAATCAGGAAGTCGCGCTCGCGGGGCAAGGTGCGAAGGCGCAGGTCAACGGCGTGATGTTCACATCCGGAAAACAGCATCTCGCGTATTTCACCAGGCAGGATCACCAGGCTCCGCACACCACCAGCGACTTGCTGTATAAAGGGGGCTTGAAGGGTCATTCTCGCGTGGTCTGGAAGGGGATGATCCGGGTCGAGAAGGATGCCCAGCGCACCGATGCCTACCAAAAGAATGACAGCCTGGTATTGTCCGATTCCGCGAGGGCCGACTCGATCCCCGGGCTGGAAATCGAGGCAAACGACGTCCGCTGTACTCATGGTGCCACCGCGGGTCGGGTTGACGAGGAGATGATCTTCTACGCGGGAGCGCGAGGAATTGCTCGCGACGAGGCGGTTCGATTGGTTGTCGAAGGCTTCTTCGCCAATGTGTACGACCGGATCACCCTCGAACCGGTTCGGGAAACCCTGCGGCAGGCCGTCGCCGCGAAACTTGAACTGATTCCCGCCGTGACGGACGGGTGAGCGGCGACAAGTTTTTTAAGTCACTTTCCACCACACAAGATCACAGAATCGATCCACGCATCAGGGAGTTCTCTCCATCATGGCCGCATCGTACGTCCACCCCGAGGTCCTCGTCTCCGCGGACTGGGTCGAGCATCATCGGAACGATCCCAAGGTTCGCATCGTGGAAAGCGATGAGGATGTTCTCCTTTATGACATGGGACATATCCCCGGTTCGGTCAAGATCGACTGGCAAGGCGACCTGCAAGACCAGATCATCCGCGATTACATCACTCCTGAAAAGTTCGCCGCGATTTGCAGCCGAGCGGGAATCACCAACGACACGACGGTCGTTTTTTATGGCGACAAGTCGAATTGGTGGGCGTGCTACGCGTTTTGGGCGTTCAAGCTCTTCGGACACGCCGACTGTCGCGTCCTCAACGGTGGCAGGAAACTCTGGTTCGATCAAAAGCGGTCGGTGACGACCGAATTGCCGAGCTACCCCGCGGCCCGTTACGTGGTCCAGGACGGTGCGGAATCGTCGATCCGAATCTTCCGCGACGGCGTGCTGGAGCACATGAAGGCCGGCAAGCCGATGATCGACGTTCGCAGCACCAAGGAATTCACCGGCGAGATGCTCCACATGCCGGAGTATCCGCAGGAAGGCTCGTTGCGCGGCGGACACATCCCGGGTGCGAAAAGCGTGCCTTGGTCTCGCGCAGTGAATGAGGATGGGACGTTCAAGTCGGCACAAGAGCTGACGGCCTTGTACGAAGGAGAAATCGGCCTCAAGCCCACAGATGATGTCGTCGCGTATTGCCGCATCGGCGAACGCTCTAGCCTCACATGGTTTGTGCTGAATTACTTACTCGGCTATGCCAAAGTGAGAAATTACGACGGGTCGTGGACCGAGTGGGGCAACCTTGTCCGTGTTCCGATTGCCAAGGGGTCCTGAACCACAGCCTCGTCGAAAAGGGACGCCGCACCGTGCTGACCGAACTCAATGAGATCGTCTCTGAACTGGGGGAAGCCGACAGACAGGATCGGATCGAGCTCCTGATCGATTTCGCTAAACGTCTTCCGCCGCTTCCCGAGCGTCTCGCGGCCTTCAAGGATGTCGCACATCGGGTTGAGGAATGTCAGTCGCCTGTTTTCTTGATCGTGGAGCTCGAGGGTGCCCGCGTTGCGATCCATGCGGATGCCCCTCTTGAAGCCCCAACGGTTCGAGGTTTCGTTTCGATTCTGGTCGAAGGGCTGACGGGTTGCACCGTCGAGGAAATTCTCTCACTCCGAAGCGACGTGATCGACCGCGCGGGCCTGCCGGAGATCCTCGGAATGCTCCGTGTTCGCGGGCTAACTGGCGTCCTCAATCGTTTGAAGCGCGAGGTAACCCGCGCCGCGATGAAGGCCTAAGCGATCCGCATCCGACCTCACTCAACTACGCTTGCAAGGACAACTCGCCCATGTCGGAGTTTGTAAAGGTCGCCGTGTGTTCGGAGCTTCCTCCAGGTGGTAAGAAACTGGTTGAAGTGAATGACAGAGCGATCGCGGTTTTCAACGTCGAGGGAGGATTCTATGCGATCGACGATGTTTGCACCCACGACGGAGGTCCGCTCGCGGACGGTGAATTAAAGGGTTGCGAGATTCAATGTCCCCGTCATGGAGCGCGATTTGATGTCCGAACGGGTAAGGCTCTCGGCTTTCCGGCCTTCGAGCCCGTGGCGACACACACGGTGGAAGTGCGAGGCGACGATGTGTTCGTCGCGTTAAGCTTCGATTGAAGACGGGGGGCTATCGTTCGTCTGAAGTGGCTAACGGCATTTCCAGTGCCAGCGATCGTTTCGCCTCGACGAGTCCGAGATCAAAGGATCTTGGTAAACCGCGAAAAAAGCAACCGATCTCGGCGTTTGACCAGGCGGATCGACATCCTTTGTCGCGAAACAATTTCGGTTTGTCGCGTCTCAAGAATTCCCGGAGTACCTTCCCATGGTCGATCAGGACACGATTGTCAACGCGCTAAAAACCGTGAAAGATCCCGAGTTGAACGTGAATATTGTCGACCTGGGTTTGGTTTACACGATTCAAACCCGTGAGGAACAGGTCGACGTTGAGATGACCTTGACCTCTCCCGCTTGCCCGGCAGGCCCCGAGATCCTTCGGAATGCCGTCGGTGCGATCGAAAAATTGGAGGGAGTTTCCAAGGCGAATGTCAAGCTTGTGATGTCCCCGCCCTGGACGCCAGATCGAATGTCCGACGAGGCGCGGGACGAACTCGGCATTTTTTAGCGTTGATTGAAATCGTCTCGCGGAGAGAATTGGGCTTGATTGAGGCAGTACCCTGGTATTTGTGTGGCGATTGGGAAACATCGAGTGAGTTTGTGTTTCCGTATGGCCTCACGACTCGGTTTATTATCTGAACCCGAAGCTGACCTGTGAGTTTTTCTATGCTAAGTTGTGCCCATCGACGCGGAACGGGCCTCTTGGCGGATTGTACTGGGAACGATCGCTATGTGATCGACACCTCACGTTAAAACCGTTGAGAATTTAGGAAAAGCCTTTCGATCCGCGTCACGTGTTTCGATCAACAAGAGGTCGCCCAAGGGGAACCTCCTTAAGCGGGGTTGATCGCCGTGGCTCGCAAAAAGACTCCCAAAGTTCGAGTGAACGTTAAAGCCGCACTCTCGCGGCGGCTCCGTGAGATCCGACAAGAGCTTTTCGGCGAACATGGTGGCCCAGAGCTTGCTCGACGTCTCAGTTTGCCGGCGAGAACCTGGTATAACTATGAGACGGGAGTGACAGTCCCCGCCGAGGTGCTCCTTGGATTTATCGATCAAACCGGAGCGAATCCGATTTGGCTTCTGACCGGCGAGGGGCTGAAATACCGTCGCAGTCAGGACGAGGTGATCCTTTCGGACTTATCGCCGATTGATCTCATTCGTCGCGGGCTTGAGAAGCTTGAACAAGAGCCGAATGACGTTGTGATCATGGCTCCCCAGAATGTTCCCGGCGAGGCGATGTCCGACTTTGTCGCCGTCGGGCTGGTGCCAATCCGCGAGCTTCTCCGGCGACCCATCCCGCCTTCCCAGGTTCAGGGATATATCATGGCGTATCGTCAATGGCTTCCGAACCCCGCGGACACAGTGGGTGTGCGACTTGATGACGACTCGATGAATCCCGTCCTGCCTTCCGGCTCGATCGTGGCGATCGATCGATCCCAGACCGATCCTCATCTCCTCCAAGGACGCCTCGTGGCGGCCTGCCCCGAACGCGAGCCCGTGATCCGTTGGCTCGACATCAGCGGCAGGCATCTCATCCTTCGGCCGGGTCATCCAAGCCGTGAGTTTCCGCTCGTGCCCGTGGAACTGGACGATCTGACGGAGGGGCTTATCATTGGACAAGTCGTGTGGTCGTGGAGTCGATTCGGCCAGGGATAGGCCGTCGACGAAGACGACCTTGCGACGATTCTCCCGTCTTAGCCATTCCTCGCGGTTTTTCCCTTGCCTTCAAAGGGCGGTAGAGCCATCCTGAGTCTTGGGTCGTCGAGTCTTTCTCGCGTCCCTTCCTTTCCGCTCGGGTCAGGTTAATCATCGTTCTCATGGCGTCCTCTCGCGTCTCCGGTGTTCGGCTTGACCATATTCTCCATCAGTCGAGGGAGCCGGTGTTCTGGCTGAATGCCGACCTCAGACTGTTATGGGTCAATCGCGCCTGGGAAAAGTTCACGGGGTATTCCGCCGAGGCCGTCGCGGGGCTGGTTTGCCGCGCTCACGGCCCGACTCGGGCGGGTGACCTCCCTGATCTCGGCGGAAGCTTTTTCCCACCTGTGGAAGTTCTTGCCGGACGGCCGTCGTCGACTCGGACCCTGATCGTTCATCCTAATGGAGAACGGCGATGGCGAACCGTGGAATATCTACCTTTTCATAATGAAAAGGATGAGCTTGTCGCCATTTTGGGATTGCTCCGCGACCCCAAACAACCAAGCCTTTCTCCCGATGCCGAATCACAACGTCTTCGGATCGAACTCATGGAGATCCGAGACCGCGCGTTGACCCGGTTCGGACTTGAGTTACTCGTCGGCAAGGGAGCAGCACATAAACGCCTACTTGATCAGGTGGGCGCGGCAGCTATTTCAGACGTTCCGGTCCTCATTCTCGGAGAATCGGGCACCGGCAAACGGCACGTCGCTCGGATGATCCATCAAATGGGATCGCATCGACAGTCTCCGTTCATCCCGTTCGACTGTGCCGCGCTGCCGCCTGACGTCCTTGATCGAGAACTTTTCGGACCCGGGAGCGAGGATCGGACCGTTGCTCCCAAGATCGCCTTGCCCGAAGGATCAACACTCGTCCTCGGTGACATTCTCGGCTTCCCCAGGGATCTTCAGGCCCGCCTGGCCGCCTCACTTGATTCGCAGATTCGGCTGATCGCCACCTCGACCGTCGACCCTGACGAGGCCTACCGCTCAGAATTACTCCGGCCCGACTTCTATTATGCCATCACCACACTTATGATCCGGATCAGACCGCTCAGAGATCGGCTCGACGAGCTGCCGCTGCTCGCCCAGCATTTCCTTGAGCGCTGCAATCGTCGAGGCGGCCGGCAACGGAGCGGGTTCGAAGCGGACGCCTTGACCACCTTGCAAGCCTATGATTGGCCTGGCAACCTCCGCGAGCTTTCCCGAGTCATTGACGACGCCCACGGCCGCGGCGAGGCCGACCTGATCAAGAGCCCTGATTTACCCGCCGCCATTCGAGGCAACCTCGCTGCGGCCTATCTTCCGCCTCCGATTCCGGTTTCGGTCACGCCGCTTGACGACCTGCTCACCGAGGTTGAGCGTCGCCTCATCGAGAACGCGCTAAATCGGGCCAGATTCAACAAATCACGCGCTGCTGACTTACTCGGAATCTCTCGCCCGAGGCTCTATCGCCGGATCAAAGAGCTGAATATCGCCGACCCCGACGACACGAACGTCGAAGTGCCCGCGACGTCGGAAGGGCGCCTCTGAGGAAGTATCAGGAACCTCGACGTCATCCCTCGGCGTCTTTGTCAGGTTGTTTTCGCTTCCCGAACCGAGCGATATCTGATAGTTTCCGTGGACGCGGGGCCGACCGGGATCGGATGCGACACCCAGGCAAGGATGCGAGAGTCTCTCATGCGTATCTTTCTATCCACCGGAGAGCCCAGCGGCGACCTCCACGCCGCCAACCTGATTCATTCCCTCCGCAGACGCTGCCCCGACGCGAAATTCGTCGGCTTCGGTGGCCCCAGAATGGCCGACGCCGGAGCGGAGGTGCTCTTTCCGCTCGTCGATATGGCGGTGATGTGGTTTTTACAGGTTCTGTTAAACGTCAATACATTCATCGAACTCGTGGGTAAAGCGGACCGCTACTTTCAGGAACACCGCCCCGACGCAGTCATCCTGATCGACTATCCAGGCCTGCATTGGTGGATCGCTCGCAAAGCCAAAAAGCGTGGCATCCCGGTCTTTTACTACGTTCCCCCGCAGATCTGGGCGTGGGCAGGCTGGCGGGTCAAGAAAGTCCGGCGGTTCGTGGATCATGTTCTTTGCAGCCTTCCTTTTGAACCTGCCTGGTATCACGCTCGCGGCGTGCCACAGGCGAAATACGTCGGACACCCATACTTCGATGAACTCGCCGAACGTGTGCTTGACTCGACGTTTATCGGCAAAGAGAAGGCGAAAACAGGCTCGGTCGTCGCCATCCTTCCCGGTTCGCGGACTCAAGAGGTCACGCGGAACTTTCCCGTCATGCTGAGCGCGGCGATCAAACTCTCGAAGCGACCCGACACCCGATTCGTCGTCGCATGCCTGCATCAAAAGCATAAGGCGATGGTTGAGACAATGATCGCCAGCACGACTGGGGCGGCATCGCTTTCGATCGACGTTCATGCGGCCAGGACCGCCGAATTGATCCGCCTGGCGGACGTCTGCTGGGCCGTCTCGGGCTCGGTCGGCCTCGAACTGATGATGGAGGCACTTCCGACAGTCGTGCTCTACAAAGTCCGACGGTTTGACCTCCTCATCGCGCGCCGGTTCATCAAATCAAAGTACATCAGTCTGGTTAACCTGCTGGCGGATGCCGAGGTCATGCCGGAATACTTGACCGAGCGGGATGTATCATCGGAACTGGCGAATTGGGCGAGCCGATGGTTGAACGACCCTGCCGAGCGTTCGAAATCGGCCCGGGCCCTCGCCGACCTGCGCGCGAAGGTCGCGATCCCGGGCGCTTCGGATCGGGCTGCCGACGAGATCGTCTCGGTCCTCCTTCCTAAGTCGTATCGCGGCCCTCATGAACGAACGGGGCTCGGCGCGGAGACGGAAGCCGATCACACGTCTGCCTGACGGTATGCAGCCTCAATGGTCGTGACAGACGCGGTGGTGGCATGTCATAATCCGTGCCGACGGTATGCGCCCGCACCCTTTGACTTGAGCCTGCATCCCATGTCTCACGCTGCGACTAACCGGCTTGCCGACGAGACCTCGCCGTACCTGCTTCAGCACGCTCGCAACCCGGTCGACTGGCATCCGTGGGGGCCTGAGGCCCTCAACCTCGCGAAAGCCCTGGATCGGCCGATCTTTCTCTCGATCGGCTACTCGGCCTGTCACTGGTGCCATGTCATGGAGCGCGAGTGCTTCGAGAATGACGCCATCGCCGCGGTGATGAATGAACACTTCATCAATATCAAGGTCGACCGTGAGGAGCGCCCGGACCTCGACAATATCTACATGACGGCCGTGCAGGCGATGACCAGCCACGGCGGCTGGCCGATGTCGGTTTTTTTAACACCCGATCTGCAACCGTTCTATGGCGGGACCTACTTCCCGCCCACGGATTCTCGCGGGATGCCCGGTTTTCCCAGGGTATTGCTC
>JAYVYS010000788.1:0-2696 GCA_043784005.1 Isosphaeraceae bacterium | reverse complement strand
GTCGAAGTTGAGCCGAACGACGACGCGGAACATCCTCAAATTGTGACGCTCCCTTGCGATATCTCGGGAATCTTCGGCAAGCCGGGCGACCTCGATATCTATCGCTTCAAGGCGAAGAAGGGGGAAAGCTGGGTCTTTGACGTGGGAGCGGAGCGGATCGGCTCGCCGGCCGACCCGGTGTTGACGTTGCAGAAAGTCGCCGAGAAGGGAAACCCGCAGGATGTCGCCTCGGGAGAAGACACGGCCGACCGCACGGGTCAAAATCGGTTCAATACCGCGACCGTGGATGCGACCTTGCACTGGACGGCCTCGGAAGACGGTACTTATCAATTGGTGGTGAACGACCTGTACTCACCGCAGCGAGGCGATGTTCGACTTTCGTATCGACTTCAGATCCGCTCCGAGCATCCGGACTTTCGGCTCGTTGTTCTTCCTGAGAGTCCGAATCTTCCCGATGCCCTGACCCTGAGCGCGGGCGGACGGTCGGTCGCGTTTGTGATCGCCCTCCGTGAGGATGGCTTCAACAATGCCATTCGCGTGGAAGCCGCCGAGCTACCGGCAGGTGTGAAATGTGAGCCAATCATGATCCCGGCGGGTCAGGCGATGTCGGCGATTGTGTTCGAGGCGGCACCCGACGCCAAGCCGATCGTCGGAATGGTGCGAATGATCGGTCGCGCTCGGTTTGGCGATCGCAAAGAGGATCTGGGTTACATCTCCGGAGCATCGGCGCTAGGTCCGGACCTCGCGCACTCAGCGCTGGGTGCGACGGTGATCTGGCCCGGACCCGATCCGCTGCCGCAACCACAGCAGCAGCAACAAGGGCCGCCGCCTGTGACCAGACTCACGCGCGGGATCGTACTCAAGATCGTCGACGCCCTTCCGCTCGCGCTGGATGTGAAGCCCTTGCGGCAGACGATCACGCCGGGCAGCCTCGTGTCGTTCGACCTCGCGGTCTCGCGCCGCGAGCCCTTTACCGAAGCCGTGACCGTCACTCCCGTCTCCCTCTTCACGACCATCCCGAACCCGCCTCCGAATGCGACGGTCGCCAAAGGTCAGAGCGCAGGTACGTTTTCATTCCGCCTTCCTCTCACCCAGGCACCCGGGATCTACAATGTGGTCCTTCAAGGGACCGGGCCGTTACCTTTCAGCAAAGACCCGAAGGCGAAGACAAAGCCGAACGTGCCGTTGAACATGCCTTCCAACCCGGTGACGCTCATCGTGCGCCCCGCACCTCTGGGATTGGTAATCAAACCGGTCACGGGGGGCTTCAAACTCGGAAGCAAGGTCGAGGTCGAGGTGATCGTCACTCGTCGCGACGGCGGAACGGATGCCGTCCCGGTCGCTCTGATGGCTCCGGCGAGCCTGAAACTTAAGGCTGAGCCAATCTTCGCGGAGCCGGGTAAGTCCACCAAGATGACGATCGCGATCGCCGCCGATTCGCCCATCGGCCCGGCGGAGGGTCTGGCCCTGAAAGCGTCCGTGCTCGTCCGTGGCGAACCCGTCGACGTGAACGAGCCGCTGACGGTGACCATCGCCAAGTGATCAGCCGACCTTGGACCGCTTTGGGAGAGATCCGTACCGATGAGACTCACCGTTCTCCTTCTCGCTCTGTGTCTTCACTACGCGAATCCCACGCTCGGCGCGCCGACGCCGTTGGCGGTCAACTCCTCGCTGAAAAAGGGTCTCGTCAGCTACTCAAAAGACGTGGCGGACCCTCTCGCGGCGAAGTGCCAAGGTTGCCATAACGATGCCCTTGCCGAGAACAAACTCAACATCGAAGACGTGGCGGGGATGCTGAGGGGCGGCAAGCATGGGCCTGCGATCGTCCCCGGTAATGCCGAAAAAAGCCTGCTTTTTCAGATGGCTGCGCACCGGGTCGAGCCCGTCATGCCACCCCAAGACAAGAAAGACGCGAAACCCCTTACCGCCGACGAGCTGGGCCTGCTCAAGCTCTGGATCGACTCGGGAGCTAAAGACGACTCCGACGAAAGCCCGCCTCCCGCGAAATCGATCGAACTTGGCCAGCTTCCGCCAGGCGTTGAGCCTATCAATGCCGTTGACATCACAGGCGATGGTGCACGCGTCGCCTGCGGCAGGGCCAATGTCGTGCAAGTTTACGACATCGATTCCGGGCTCGAAATCCTCTCGCTCGGTGGTCACAAAGATCTGATTCAGTCCATTCGTTTTAGCCCCGATGCACGACTTCTCGCGGCGGGGAGCTACGAAATCGTGACGATCTGGAATGTCCCCAAAGTTGCCCCTTCCCCGTTATTCCCAGGCAATCTGGACCAGATCAAGGACATCGGATTCCTGAAACAGAGCAATCTCATCGTCACGGCGGGCCTCGAAAAGCGAGTCCGATTCTGGCACCCCGACGGTCGCCCTCGCTTTGACGCCGGGGTGCCAGCTGCGGTCAACGCACTCGATATCTCGGCGGATGGATCGTTCCTGCTCCTTGGCTTTACCGACAGCTTGGTTCGACTCTATGCCATCACAGACGGTTTGACTCTCAATGAGTATGCTACATTTCAGGGGCACACCGGCCCGGTCAACGACGTCAAACTTTTGAACGACGAGGACGGACTCCGTCGAGTGGTTTCCGTTTCCACGGACGGCACGGCGCGAATCTGGAAGGTTCCCGCGACGGCGGCGGAGAAGCCTGCCGAACCGACGATCCTTAAGGGGCCGAAGGGATC
>JAYVYS010000787.1:0-8364 GCA_043784005.1 Isosphaeraceae bacterium | reverse complement strand
ATGTTGACGCTTCGTTCAAATTCTGACCAGGAATACGCGTTAATTAACGTGACAATCTCCGTAAAAAAGCATACTAAGGGAAATGCGTGAAAAAGCGGTAGGAGCGAATGCAGTTGAACGGTCAATCCGGACGATCAAGAGAACATGTTTTCGCAATCCCCCGCGTTCGCTTTCCCTAATCAGCCCAACAACTTACCGGGCGGCTTCGTCCAACGCGGGGAAGGCGAAGGTCTCACCGTGAATCCACAACTTCCGCCGCGATCGACGGGGAGAGTGAAACGTCACGGATAAGTACAAGGGTTTGGTTACGAAAGTGGGGCGTCAGGTGGCATACCGGAAGGCATCGATCATCGCTCTGGCGTTGTTGATTGTGTTTGCGTTTGCCATCGCGGATGCCCCCGCGCAGGGTTCTCGTGTCGTGGTGAAAAAATCCACCGCGATGGAGCCGGAGACGAATGAAGAAATCGTCGCCGACTTTCTCACCCGTAAGGAACGCGCTGAGAAGGCTCAGCGAGCGATTGTCGTGGGTTTGCGGAAGCGACTGGAGTTCAAGCGCGCGGAGTTTGATGAGGCCCGCAAAAAATTTGATGAAGCTCGCGGGCGGTATGCGGAGGTCGTCGGGCCGCTCGCGAAGCAGGGCGTGACGGCCCCCGATGATCCGCGGCTCCCTTACGAATTCGACATGCAGCGGTTGGGTCCGGAATCATGGGGAGCTGGCCCTGGTTATTTCTCCCGGAAGGTCGGCGAGCCAAATTCTAAGTAAACCGAATCAACCAATGACGTCGATTCCTTGTCGAGATTATCGATAGCCAGGAGGGCTACTCCCGTGCGAACGATCGTAAACGCGGCCATTGTCGCGGGGATTTTCGGGCTCAGCACGACCTCGGCGAATGCTCAGTCACCGCTCGCCGTTACTCACACTGCGCCCGGAACACCTGCCGTCAGCGGCGGTGCGAAACTCCCTGCCGCCGACACCTATTGGACCTCAACTCAACCGGCCCCGCCAACGCGAAAGCCCTCGGCGCTGCGGAGACTCTTCGGACGATTGAATGCGAGTACGGGGAAGTCATCCGAGGAAATGACGGTTTACCGGGACACGACCACCGGGCGAACGAACGCCGGTGGCTCGAAGCCGTGGATGCAGCCGGGGCGATGATTTCCGGCTCCTCAACTTCGACTCTAAACAGACTTGTCTTCGTCGCGCTCGTGATCTCGATGTGACCCTGACCCCATGGATACCCCTCGAACGCCCCTGAAGCGCGACGGATTTCACTCAGCCAGCCTCGATCGGGCGGATCAGGTCCTTCTCGCACTCACTTCATCCGGCAAGATTCCCGCCGCGGCGCTCTGCGTCGGGCGGTCCGACACCATCGTTCATCTCCGATACTTCGGCAAAATGGGACCAGCGTCGGCGCTGGATGTGTCAGAGGACACGCTTTTTCTGGTTGCCTCGCTGGCCAAGCCAGTCACGGTGTCTGCGGTTATGCGACTTGTCGAGCGGGGACTTCTTGTTTTGGATGACCCTGCGGCCACGTTTCTCCCGGATTTTGGGAGGAATGGAAAGCAGAATGTTACCCTTCGACACCTGATGACACACACCTCAGGCCTTCCCGATATGCCCCCGGATAACATCGCGTTACGAGCGCGACATGCCCCGCTCTCGGAATTTGTTCGATCGATCTGCGAGGTTCCCCTCGCGTTCTTGCCAGGTACGAAAGTCAGTTATCAAAGCACAGGAATCGCCATTTTGGGCGCGATCGTGGAAGTCGTCTCGGGCCTTCCGCTGCCGGCTTTTCTTCAACGCGAGATCTTCGACCCCCTGGGCATGACTGCCACATCACTTGGCGGGCGTCCGGAATGGGAAGCGCGGATCACCGGGGTCCGGCTTGAACCCGAACAAACGGGCACCGACTGGAACTGGAACTCGCCTTACTGGCTTGGCTTGGGGGCACCGTGGGGGGGCTTGATCACCTCGCCGGTTGACTATGCGCGATTCTGCCGGATGATGCTGAATAGAGGAACGCTGGACGGCGTTCGAGTTTTGAGCCCCGCGACTGTTCGCGCGATGACGTCGAATCAACTTGCCGCGATGCCGATTCTTTCCGAAGACGATCGGCGATGTCGACTTTGGGGATTGGGTTGGCGAGGAAACTGGCCCGGTCAATCCTCGCATTTCGGGGATCTGCTTGGGCCGAGGACATTCGGTCACTGGGGCGCGACTGGAACCCTTTGTTGGATGGATCCCGATGCGGATGCGTTTCTGGTTCTCTTCACCACGCAGCCCGGTGGAGTTGACGGTCGACACCTTGCGACCCTGTCTAATCTGGTTGCCGCCGCGCTGCTTTGAACAGGAAATTAGGACATGTTTTGCATCTTGAGCGTCGGTCAGTGCGGTTTTGATCAGATTGGTATCACGAGAAAACTGAAAAGTGCATTCGGCGCGGATGTCGCGACTGCGGATTCCACAGCAGAGGCGCTCGCGATGATTCGCGATCAGAAATATGACCTCGTTTTGATCAACCGTGTGTTCGACACCGATGGCGGATCGGGGCTCGACCTGATTCGCGCGATTAAGGCCGATCCGGCTCTCAGCCCGACCCCCGCGATGCTCGTGAGCAACTATCCCGAAGCCCAGCGGCAGGCGGAAGATCTGGGTGCCCTCCTAGGCTTTGGCAAGGCCGAGATCCGATCGACCTCCGTCATGGATCGGCTCGCCTCGGCACTCAACTCGCGAAATGGATTCGCGCCGGAATCGTAAGCACCACGAGGCTCACATCGCCAAAAACGGCACGGGAAGTAGAAAGGCGTGTTGTTCGTACAGGCTCCAGACACCCCGCCATGCGGTGAACTGCGACAGGAAGACGATCGCAACATAAGCCACAGCCACGGGAATAATGACCAGCCTCCCCGTCCAACGAAAGAACCCGTGTCGTGGTGCCTCCCGACGGATCGCTCGACCGTAAGCCCAGCCCGTCAACACCCTGGCAGGCAACATAAAGATGAGAAAGACCAGGCTGGGGAGCCAGATGGTCTCGCGCGGAATCATTTCGATCTTGAGCAAGTAAAGCGGTACCGAAGCGACCAACGTGATTACGAGCGAAAAGGCGAACGCCCACGGTGCACTCTTGAAACGCCGCCGCACGGCCTTCAACGCGAAGATCGCCTGAAACCGGTTCTCAACAGCGAATCGGGCCTGTAAATAGGGAAGCGGCATCACCGCAAGGCCAAGAATCAAGGCACCGATTAGCCCGACTAACGTGTTGTCGCGTCCGGCGGCAATCAAGGTCACGGGGAGGGCCAGCCAGATCATCGTGCCGACAAATCCGAGGAACCCGAGTCGGAAATAATAGGGCAAACGCAGTGAGGCCGTGAAGTTCCAGACCGCATCGCGCATCGAGGCATACACGCCCCCTTGACGGACGCTTCGGATCATCCATACCGGGTTTCCGAAGGGCATTAGGAAGTAACGAATCCTTCCGCCTCGGGCACAGGCCGCGAGAATGTGGATGAGTACCAGAATCGTAGCGACCACGAGAAAAGCCTTCCAGCCTCGCGCCGCGGGTCCGCCGGGATCGACGAGCTGGGCCGAATTTGCGAGTGACGAAATCACTTCGAGGGGGATCAAAAAGAGCCGCGCACCGATGACCATGCTTCCCACGCGCGATGCCTTCCGCACGCCAACTAGGCCCGATCGCAGCTTCCCCGTGCGTGCCACTCGTCCCCCGGCTTCGAGCAGATAGCCGAAGCTAAGAAACTGTGCGATCGGGATCGCGGAGAGGATCGCAAGTCCGATCACCAGTGCCGCCGCGCCAAACACCCAGTCGCTTACCGACGCGACCGCCCAGCTCATCCCGCGAATCGCACCCTTCAATTGGGAACGAAGTCCGGGTCTCGCCTCTGGAGGCTCATCGACGGCAAGCTCGAAACGTTGGGCTGGTTCCAACGGCTCGCAGATAGATGTCGCGTCGTTCATCAATGGAGATACTGCCTGTTACAAGGCGAAGTTTCGAGAATTCCCGCACCCATCAGATAGGATGGGGTCATCGCAACCAGCGCGTGTGGAGATGAAACCGTGAGGAAGCTGTCGGGGTAGTCCTAGAGTTGCACGTGCTGAAGGAGACAACCCATGGGTGTGCGCGACCTGCTTTTCGTCGGCTTGATTCTCGGTGGAGCCGCGGCCCTCGGTGCGAGCCTCTATCCGCCACGGCTCGACGACCAGTCGAAGTCTTCGAATCCCGGCCCGATCTCTGACAAGAGCCTGGTTGAGGTCGTCCGAAAGGTGGATGAAGATTTCCAGGAGCGTTGGTCGCAAGAGGGTCTGAGTCCCTCCCGTCGCGCCAGCGAGCTCCTCGTGATCCGCAGGCTTGCCTTGAGCTTAACCGGATCGATCCCTTCGCTGGAAGAGATCCGGCAAATTCAGGCCACCCCCGTGGAGTCGGCACGCGCTGTCTATCTTGAGCGATTGCTCGGCGACCGACGCTTTAGCGATTACTTCGCGGAACGCCTGGCGAGGTCGTACGTTGGGACCGAAGGCGGGCCGTTTCTCTTTTTCCGAAGGCACCGATTCGTGTCTTGGCTCAGCGATGAGATCGCCGAGAATACCCCCTATGATGTCATCGTCCGCGAACTCATCTCCGCGAAGGGCATTTGGACCGACAAACCCGCCACGAACTTTATTACCGTGACGTACGACTCCGAGAAAAAGGCGTTCGACGCGGAACGCCTGGCAGGGCGGGTTTCTCGGGCCTTTCTTGGCGCCAGGATTGACTGTGCCCAGTGCCACGATCACCCCTTCGCGCCCTGGAAACAGAAAGACTTCCTCGGCCTCGCCGCATTTTTCGGTCAGACCCAAAAAAGCTTGACCGGCTTGTGCGAGATGCCCGTTGAATTTACTCCGACGGACCGAAAAACAAACACGCCGGTCAAGGTCGCGCCTCAGGTTCCCTTTTCCCCCGAGCTTCTTCCCCCCGAAGCGCACGGTGATCGTCGCGAACGGCTCGCCCAATGGGTCACCCACCCCGGCAACAGGGCCTTTCCCAGGGCCATTGTCAACCGGGTTTGGGCGTTGATGTTCGGTCGACCGCTCGTCGAACCCATCGACGATCTCAGCGCGGCCGATGAGATTCCGGAATCGCTCGACGTGATCGCGGACGACTTTGCGACCCACGGTTATAACCTCCGCAGACTGATCCGCATCATTGCCGCAACCGAGGTCTTTCAATGCGAAAGCGCGAGCGATACGACTCCGACCGAGAACCAGGAAAAAGCCTGGGCGATCTTCCCGTTGACTCGTCTACGGCCCGAACAAGTGGTCGGCAGTGTGCTTCAGTCCGCAAGGCTCGAAACAATCGACACAAATTCCCATATTTTTGTGCGTCTCGGAAAATATTTTGGTGAGTCGAAGTTTATCGAGCGTTTCGGCGACAGTGGTGAAGACGAATTCAATACCCGAGGCGGCACGATTCCCCAACGCCTTTTGATGATGAACGGAGAGATCGTCCGCGAGCGAACCAAGCCCGACCTCTTCAATGCCGGCTCGCGGGTGGGCTGGTTCGCACCGACCGACGAGGCCGCCGTTGAAGTCGCCTATCTGACCCTACTGTCCCGCAAGCCGACCGCGGAAGAGTCGCGGCATTTCATCGCCAAGCTTAAAGGAACCAAGGGCGACGCTCGTGGCGAGCGGATGTCCGACCTCTTCTGGACACTCGTGAACGCGACGGAGTTTTCATGGAACCATTGATGCGTTCCCTGTTCTGCGGTCCCGCGCACGGCCGCCGCGCCTTCCTTCTCGCGTCGGGTTTCGCAGGCCTGAGCTGGCTCACCCCCGTGGCCGAGCTTCTCGCCTCCCAGGCTGAGAAAACGCGCGGACCGGCTCAGTCGTTGATCATGCTATGGCTTCAGGGCGGTCCCAGTCAGCTTGAAACATTCGATCCGCAGCCAGGCAAAGCCATTGCCGGTGGAACCAAGGGAATCAACACGTCGATCAAAACAGTGCAGCTTGCCGACGGTTTCGAACAGCTTGCCGACCTCATGGGTGACGTCTCCCTTGTCCGTTCGCTCGTGACCAAGGAGGGCGACCATGAGCGCGGAACGTATCTTTTGAAGACCGGCTATCGCCCCGACCCGACCGTCCAGCACCCCGCTCTGGGAGCAATCTGTTGCCACGAGCTTCCCGTCGGCGGGACAGGCATCCCGCGACATATCTCGATTCTCCCCTCCCAAAGGCCCGCCAGGGGCGGTTTCTTGGGGGATGAATTCGACGCCTTCCAGGTTGCCGACCCATCCGGCACACTTCCCGACGTGTCGGCTCCGGTCTCCGCGGAACGCAACGAGGCAAGGTTTCACGACCTCGCCGTGGTTGAACAGGCGTTTCGTAAAGGCCGTTCCCGACGTGTGGAAGCGACCCTCCATGAGGACACCATCCGCAGGGCACGTGTGATGATGTCTTCCGAACAGCTCAAGGCGTTCGACGTGAGCGAAGAGCCTGCCTCCCTTCGATCGGAATATGGAGACACCCCGATCGGTCGTGCCTGCCTCGCGGCAAGGCGATTGACGGAAGTTGGCGTGCGATGTGTCGAATTGACGTTGGGAGGCTTCGACACCCACGTCAACAACCATGCGATTCACAGGGGACTCGTCAAGCAACTGGATCCGGCCTTGAGCGCCCTGATTCGCGACTTGAAGCGTCGGAGCTTGCTGGACAAGACGGTGATTCTTTGCGGCGGTGAGTTTGGAAGAACGCCGAAGATCAACCTCGCGGGAGGACGTGACCATTGGACCGAGGGCTACAGCGTCGCCATCGCCGGAGGAGGCCTGGCCGGTGGCCGAGTGATTGGTGAGACCGACCCGGAAGGCGTCAAAACTCCCGATAAGCCATTCAACATCGCCGATGTTCACGCAACCATACTGCAAGCGATCGGGCTCGACGCTCGCAAGGAGAACATCGCCGCTGCCACGGGCAGGCCGGTGAAGCTGAGTGAGGGGAAAGTAATCAAAGCCCTGCTTGCGTGAGCCTTGAATTGTAACCACGCAGACGGACGCCTCGTTGAAAAGCGTTGGCAAGCATCGCCCGACCCCACCGTCGCGTCACGCCTCTATCCGTTTTTTCGATGTCGGACGTCGTGAGTCGTCCTATACGATTCTTATTGTGCGCGCCACGCGATCGTGGGCGCCTTGAATTGAGAATGCGACGGGGGAGCGTGCGATGCGGGTTTGTAACGTTGTGGCGGCGCGTCCGAACTTCATGAAGATGGCACCCGTGGTCCTTGAGCTTAAAAAGCGAGGCGTGGACCAGTTCCTTGTGCACACAGGTCAACATTATGATGCGAACATGTCCGACGTCTTTTTCGAGGAACTCAGGATGCCGCGCCCGGACGTTCACCTCGGCGTCGGTTCGGGCTCGCACGCCGTTCAAACCGCCGCGGTTCTAACCGCGTTCGAGGCCATGTGTGTTGAGCGAAAGCCTACGCTGGTCGTGGTCGCCGGTGATGTGAATTCGACGATCGCGGCGGGACTTGCGGCGACCAAGTTGAGGATCCCCGTCGCGCACGTCGAGGCGGGCCTGCGCTCGTTCGATCGCGCGATGCCCGAAGAAATCAATCGCATCCTGACCGACCACCTGAGCGACCTCCTCTTCGCCACCGAGGAAGATGGTGTCACGAACCTGAAAAACGAGGGCATCTCAAGTGAGAAGGTCCATCTCGTCGGCAACTGCATGGTGGACTCTCTTTTCCGGCACGTAGAGTCGGCCCTGGCGAAAGTTCCTTGGGTATCTCAGGGTGTCGAGCCTTTAAAATACGCCTTACTCACGCTACATCGGCCTTCAAACGTCGACGACGATCATTCGCTTCGGAGCCTGATGAAGGCGATCAACCGCGTTTCATTGCAGTTACCCGTGATCTTCCCCGTCCATCCTCGAACCCGCGACCGCCTCAGCAAGGCGGGGATCGTATTGGCGGAAGGGGTCAAGCTTTGCGAGCCTCTCCCTTATCTCTCCTTTCTCGGCATGATGGCCAAAGCGAAGTGCGTCCTAACCGATTCAGGCGGCATCCAGGAGGAAACGACCGCGTTGGGCGTTCCGTGCCTGACTTTGCGTGAGAACACCGAACGGCCGATCACCGTGAAGCAGGGCACGAACCGCCTGGTCGGGTCGAATCCTCAAGCGATTGAGGAAGCCGTCGGCGAAGTTTTCGCGGGACATTGGACCACGGGAAAGCGGCCCCCCCTTTGGGATGGTCACGCGGCGGAGCGGATCGCGGACGTGTTGGTGACGCACGTGTGAATCTCAGGGACTTGGCCGCGACAACTCAAACAGCGTCAACTAATGAACAGGTCGGAAAGAACCTCCCGATTTCACGGCAACTC
>JAYVYS010000786.1:0-2749 GCA_043784005.1 Isosphaeraceae bacterium | reverse complement strand
GCGGGGTTGGTGGGGAAGTTGGAAGTGTTGCGAATCGTCTGGTCGACTCCCGCGGCGTCGGTGCCATTGATCGATACGCCAGGTGCCACCGTCAAGTTGTGGAAACTTCCGACGGGAGCGGATTCGAACGTGATCGTTGAGGCCGGGCCGATCGCGGCGGCCGCCGCGTCAAAGCTGGCTGCGGCCGCGTTGGAAAGGGGCCGGGGGTCGGTTGGACCGGCGGCGTTATCGAACGCGGAAAAGACCACGAGCCCGGCATGGGCTGGACTCACCAACAGACCGAGGACCGCGACCGTCGGTCCAAGTTGCCGCATCATGTACTTCATGTTTATCCCTCCGTTTCGCTACCACATCGTTTAATCCCAGGGGAGGAAATCCATCTGGGCTTTGCGATCGTGTCATGTCGCACTCAGGGATGCAATGCAAAAACTAGGCTTTGCGACGGTTTGATCACATGGACGTCATAATGAGTCGTCAAGGGCGTTTAATCTCTAAAAAAGTTGCCTAAAACATACACTGACTCGACGTTCGCCACGCGGTATTCAGCCTCAGAAGTGCTTGGGTTCGCAGGGGCGAGCGCGATGAGATTGCGATAAGCGAATCGGTGTCATGGGGGAAACCCTTCCAGGTTTGGCACCGTCGATTCCGTCGCATCGTTTCCAATCAGATCCCGTCGTGGCGATCGATCGAACCGCGTCGAGTCCACGGCAGCCAATCAGCGGGGAATTCATCGGTTTCCTCATGAAACTTAATTAAACCAAGCATAAAGTCGGAGAATCGCGAACAAGCCATTCGTCAGGGCGAGACAGCTAACGATTACTTATGCCAATCCATGGGGAAGTCCATTCAACAATCCCTCTTCGCCCGCTCGATCTCTTCGCGAAAATGCTTCGGCCCCCAGCGACTGATGAACCACTCATACGGATTGGGTAGCCAGTGTGCGACCGTCACGGGCAACCAGGCGCGCCAGGTTGGTAGCAGGAACGTCGATCGACCGTCGAGCCCGCGCAAAATCGCCCGTACCACCTTATCCGTCGGTTCGCCGTAGGGAACCGGCCCGTTCGCGGAAGGGTCGGCCAGGGCCACCTGCGAAAACTCACTTTCCGTACGTCCCGGACACGCCGCCCAGATCCGCACTCCAGTCCCTCTCAGTTCATACCGAAGACTCTTCACCAGGCCGTTCACCGCGTGCTTACTCGCCACGTAGACCGATGAGTAGGGCAATCCGACGAAGCCGAGAACCGAAGAAATCTGGAGGATCTGGCCAGACCCTTTCACCGACATGTGTTTCGCGGCGCGTTGGGTCAGATCCATCAGCGCCATGACATTGACGTCGAAAATTTGCCGGATCGCCTCCGGGTTTTGTTCCCGGAAATCGGCGTAATTCCCAAGCCCCGCGTTGTTAACGAGAAGGTCGAGCCCACCGGGCAGCCTCTCGACGCGTTGCCAGAGGAGGGTTCGGAACTCCGCATCGGCGATGTCTCCGGACTCGATGATCACCGAACCGGAGGGGAGTTCCGCGACAAGCGTTTCCAGGAGGTCGCGTCGTCGGGCTGTCGCCAACACGGTCATTCCACGATCCCGGACGAGTTGCCGAACCAGTTCCCGGCCCAGCCCCGACGATGCTCCGGTGACGAGCGCGGTTTTGAGCATGGATGAGTGAACTCCAGCGAAGGTCTCTGTGTCGAACGAATGACGAAAACAGGCTCATCCGCAGATGACACAGATTAATAATCCATAAAAAGATCGGACGATTCTTCTGGACGCTGTTCGGAAAAGGGTCGATACGTGAGCATTTCGTCGCTTGGCCCGTGAACCTACGAAAGCGATGATCGATCGGTGTCCATCTGCGTCATCTGCGGATGAATTCTCCTTCTTCATCCCCACGACATTGTCATTCTCCCAACGGGATCGCGGTTGTCCGCAGGCAAATGATTTTTGTACAATCATTTTACCCGGAATCGGCCGGAATTCGGTATTCGTAAGGAACGCGGGACGGACAACCCGTCCGGAAAGAGGACTGACGTGGCCACCACCGAGCAAAAAGCGACCGAACCGAAAATCCTGCCGTTCACCGGAGCTGACGTTCTGGTCGAGTCGTTGGTACGGCACGGTGTCGAGGTCATCTTCGCCTATCCTGGCGGGGCTAGCATGCCCATGCACCAGGCCCTGACCCGGTTTCGCGACAAGATCCGCACGATCCTTCCCCGCCACGAGCAGGGGGGAATCTTCGCCGCGGAAGGTTACGCGCGCGTTACCGGCAAGCCCGGGGTCGTGATGGCGACGTCCGGACCCGGCGCGCTCAACCTCGTGACGGGCCTGGCCGACGCCAAGATGGACTCTCTTCCCATCGTCGCCATCACAGGACAGGTTCCGACGCATGTCATCGGCACCGACGCATTTCAGGAAACGCCGATGGTCGAGGTCTGTCGGGCCATCACCAAGCACCATTATCTTGTTCAAAACGCCCGAGACATCGCCCGAGTCGTCAAGGAAGCCTTTCACCTCGCCAGCACCGGCAGGCCCGGTCCCGTCTTGATCGACGTTCCCAAGGACGTGCAAAACACCTTGGTACAGCATCCCGATTACGACGTCGCGATGGACCTTCCCGGCTACCGACTCCCCCCTGAGCCTTCGCCCGAAAAGATCCGCGAAGTCGTCGCCGCGATCCGGGCGAGCAAGCGGCCCATCATTTATTGCGGAGGCGGCGTCGTCGCCTCGAATGCCGCGTCCGAGCTTCGCGAATTCG
>JAYVYS010000785.1:0-4755 GCA_043784005.1 Isosphaeraceae bacterium | reverse complement strand
GGGACTGAACCCGACGTGCGCCGAGCGGACGATTCCTTTGCCGTCGATGATCACGACCGTGGGATAACCTTCAACCTGGAACGCCTCGCCGACCGTATTACTCGGGTCGATCGCCACCTTGCCCACAGCACTTCCAGAGAGCGAGATTTTCTTCTTTTCCAGGGTGGATTCCACGAGCTTGCGAACTTCACTCGGATCTTTGGGCTCGTTGTCCTGGCTAAGTGCGACGATGACCACGTCTTTCTTGTCTTTAGAATACGCTTCCACGAGCTTCTGAACTTCGGGAAGCTCCGCCAGGCAGGGTCCGCACCAGGTGGCCCAAAAGTCGATGACGACGACTTTTCCAGTGAGGTCTTTGAGCGTGATCGTCTTCGTATTCCCGCCATTTTCGAGCATTGTGAGCGTGAAGGCCGGCGCGGGTTTGTCGATAAACGCGTTGACCTTGAATTTCTGCCCTTCGTCATCAACGGGTCCGGCGCCCGCCAGAGACTCGAGCTTTTTGAACCCTTTCACGGGCTCAAACGCGAAAGCCGAGTCGGCGGGAGGTTTGATCGAGACCGTGCCTGCCGTCCAGAGATAGGATTCGACCTGAATGTTCGCGGCGTTCGGAAAGGAACCCTCAATCGACTTGGGATCAAACGTGAGTTCGACCGCGCGAAGGAGCTTGGTCTCCGGGTCGATTAGCAAGCGATAGCCCTGGCCGTTCGCCGAGGAAAATGTAAGCACGCGACAAGACTTATCTTCGAACGCGCGGTCTTTGCCGAGCGATAGGGTCTCGCCAAGTTCTCGGACCGATGCCGCTGGTCGCTTGCCGACGAGTAAATTCACCAGTGCCGACATCATCGGACCCCCCGGCCCACCAAAAAGTGCGGAACCGACGGGACCTGCCGTGAAAAGCGAGTCGAAGGAGAGGGATCCCGGTGCGCCCTGGATCTCGTAAGTCTTGAGGGGGGTCGACACGGTTGTCATCGTCTTGCCGTCCGAAATGAGCCGGGCGACTCCGGTTTCGATATTGATCTTGTTGGGACGGACGAAGGCAAGGTGGACTGCGGAGCGTTCCGTTTTATGTTTACCATTGACCCTGATCGAAGAAACAAACTCGCCGCGATCGACGTAGGCGGGGATCGATTGATAAGCCTTCACCAACTCGTCGAGCAGCGCGATGGCTGCGGGCTCCGCCTTTGCCTCACGCGGCTCATCCGCCCGAGGGAGGTCCGACGAATGTAAGAAGATCGCGGAGAGAGTGAGATAAACCAAGCGGAACGAGGATCGGGTGATGCTGGTCACGAAGTCAGCTCCTTCGTTATCTGGAAAAGCCGCGCGAATGCGTGTCCGTTCGAGTTCACGAATTGTAATCATGGGCCGATAAATTTGACGAGCGCACGATGCCGACTTTGTGCGACGCTCGAGACCGCTAATCTGAAGGAGCCAGGAGCACCCACGCTTTCGCTTCGCGGGTCCAGCCGAGGGCTTCACAAAGAGTCGCGACCTTTTTAACGGCGTTAGTCAATGCGTTGGGGTCGGGTTTGGGGTCGCGGGAAAGATCGAGGTAGCTCTGAAAGGCCTGCCCCAGATCGGCTCGCGCGGCCCGAATCGTTCGCGAGCGATTTCGGTGCTCGCGTACCTCATCCCTCAAGCCGGTTCTTTCCTCCGCCGTAGCCATACGGTAGAGGTATTCCGCATTAAAAGGTTGGGCCTCGATCATCCGGCGGTAGAGCGTAACCGCTCCGGCCCAGTCACCTTGTCTTTCGAGAACCGAGGCGCGGGATTTCATGATCTCCGGATCGTTGGCCGTCGCGGCGGGAATCCGTTTGTGAGCCTCGGTAAGTCCTTCATCGTCCCCTTGATCGTGCAGGATCGTAAGCAACTCGCGCCAGCCACGGGGGTCGTCAGGTCGCTCGATCACGCATTGATTGATCAGGAGTGTCGCTTCCGGGACGTGTCCCGAACTCATTTCGGCGTGAGCGAGTGCCCTTTTGGCTTCCCAGTCTTCAGGAACGGTCTCGACAAATCTTTTGAGAGTCTGTACCGCTCGGGCAGGCTGAACCCGTTCCAATTCGATACGCATACGCATGATCAGATAGAGCGGACGAACGGATGGCTCCGCCTGATCGTAGGCCTTCCAAAGCAACGCTCGCGCGTCGTCCCAGCGCTCTTCGAGAGCGTAATTCTCCATGAGGTCGAGCACGGACTTGTTGATGAATTCTTCCGGCATGGGGTGAAGCGGGTCCATCGCCGTGAGGGCCTTCCAGGCGATCTCGGCATCAGCGCGGTGATCGAGCGATTTAAACGCTTGCCCTTCAAGGAAAAGCATCTTCCCCTTTTCCGGATACCATGTCGGGATCTTGTGAAGAGTTAGCGCGCAATTCAAGTTGTCGTTGCGCTGAGCGTAAATCCTCGCCAGTAACTCCAGCGCCTCGCTGTTGTGGGGTGACCGGCGCAATTGTTCTAGAAGGGCCCATTCCGCATCGACAAAATTGCCCTGTTTGATCCAACGCGACGCGGTCTTCAAGTCGGCGACCGGGCGGACATCACGCCAGAACCACCAGCCATTCAACGCGAAGAGGGCGGGGACAATTGCCCAGCCGACGATGCGCAAAGCCCGTTTTACGTAGCCCAAGCGTCGGTGCGGAGCCTGGACGACCGTCTCAATCACCTTGGTGGACACACTGGATTCGGCTTGTTTGACATCAGACGCCATGATCGGGATCTCGAAGACTCGACGGAAAGGGCGGACCGCTACGGGAAGGATGATGAGTACGGTCTAGGTTTGGCTTCGAAACATGCGGGAATAACTCTCCGATTTCCACTTCGATTCCGGAACCAGTTTCTGGAGTGCGGGAGCTTGCTCCCGCTTTATTAGGCTGTTGAAAGCGGCGGCAAGCCCTCTCATTTCAGAGTGCCGTCAACTCAGCCGGGAAGTTACTCTTGGCCAATTCTTAGTATAGCGCCGATCGCTCGTCGATGCACCTTGTGAATCTCTCTTACGGTCGACGACGCCGAAATCCTTTCACTTCAAACGCGCGAGGGTGGCCAGACTTGCCGGGTCGTCGGGACGGATTTCGAGAATGAGCTTGGTCCATGCACGGGCTTCGGCGAGACGGCCGAGGCGTTCGCGATTCTCCGCGAGCCGGCGATACATGACGATATGCGGCGCGGTACCCAGGTCTTTGATCGCGTTCGCCTCGCCATAGAGGTCCGGGACAGCGTCGCGCGCAGCCTCGGCGCTTCGGGTCCACTGGTCAAGAGTTTGGGCTTCGTCAATTTTTCCCGCGGCATGCAGCATCAAGCCGAGTCGATAAGCGGAAACGAAGTCGTCGGGCTGGGATTTCCTGGCGTTTTGATAATAAGCCTGTGCCGCCGACCAGTCGCCACGCTCTTGCGCGGCTCTTCCTCGATGGCGAAAGAGTCGCGGATCTTCGGCCAGAGCGGGCGGAACATGAGTCAGGGTCTCGGAAAGCTCTTCGGGATGGCCGGCGTCGTCAAGGCCCGTTAAGAGGGCGTCCCAGGTGTCCGGGTCGTCGGGCCGTCGTTCCATGGTTCGTCGCAGGGTATGGAGGCCGACGTCGGGCTTGCTGCTATGAATCTGGGCGAGACCCAAACCGATCGCGGCACGGGTCTCGCGAAAACTCTGGCGAACGACCGGGTTCAAACGCTCAATCACCGTGGAGGGTTCCGGAGGCTCGGCATCTTGACGAACAAGTTCCAGAAGAAGCTGAACCCGGTCGTGGGGGTCGGGTTCGGTCTCATGCTGGCGGACCGCCAATCGACGTGCCTCGTCCGCGCGACCCTCCATATAGTAGAGGTCGAGCAAGGCCCATGCCGCCTCAGGGACCTTGGGATCGAGCTGCAGTGCCCGGAGCCAGCACTTTTCCGCGCGACCGTAAAGCCCGAGCACGTAGGCCGCTTTCCCCTCGTCGAGCTTTGCGACCGAGGCCAGTCCAAGATCAGCCGACGCGACACGACCGAGGTGCTGAAGTGCGATCCGAGGCAGCGGATTCGGATTATCAAGTGCAAGCTCAGCGGCGATCAGGCGTGCTCGCGCGTGGTTTGGAAACACGCTCAAATAATCATCGACAAGTGCGATCGCAAGGTCGAGCCGACCTCTTTTTACGAGTGGCCCCACCTCACTCAAATCGGGCGTTTTGTGAAAAAATGACCGCGCGTTGATGAGGAATAAGATCACCAAGACCAAGGCGGCCGCAAGCCCCATGCCGACAATTCGAGAGCGAAGGAATCTCATCGTCGCATCTCCGACGCGTTCTCAACCCGATCGGGTTCTTCCATGCGATGCGTCCGGCGAATTTCGGGTGCTTCGAGCGTCGAAGTCACGCCGGAGGGCCAGCGAATTTCCACGCGATCGACTTTGTCTTTATCACCGAGTCCGATCAACACGCGCGGATCGTTCGCGGAGAGATAGCTGCCACCCCCTTTAACCTGTCGATGGAATACCCGTCGTCCACAATACACCGAGACGCGGGCACCGATGGCCGAGCGATTGCACTTCCGCCCAACCAACGTGAAGCGGACCCAGGGTCGCTTCGGAGACTCGTTAAGCAAGACCGCCGGCTGGCCGTCGAGAATGCTGATGACCACATCAAGATCGCCATCGTTGTCGAGATCGCCGAACGCCGCACCTCGTGCCACATGGTTGGCGAGAAAGAACGGTCCAGCATCTCGAACGAGCGTGAATCGACCTCCCTCGGTTTGCCTCCAGATCAAGGTCGGCTCGGCCTGGTCGACGGTCTGGCTAAA